>CBDUUO010000299.1:0-4606 GCA_965370395.1 uncultured bacterium | reverse complement strand
CTTTCACAAATCAGACATCTATCGCAAACACAATTTTGAAATGCCCTCTAAAGTGTTGCTGGTAGATGACGAGCGCGAGTTTGCCCAAACGCTTTCTGAACGGCTAATGATGCGCGATATGGGCCCGGCGGTCGCCTATGACGGGGAATCAGCTCTCAACCTGATTAACGAAGACGAACCGGAAGTGATGATCGTTGATCTCAAAATGCCGGGTATTGACGGCCTTGAGGTTTTGCGAAAAGTTAAGGAAACCCGCCCGGAGATCGAGGTGATTATCCTCACCGGGCACGGTCATGAAGCCGACCGGGAACTGTGTATGAAGCTGGGTGCTTTTGCATACTTACAGAAACCTCTGGACATCAATGAGCTCAGTGAAATTATCAAAAAGGCCAATGAAAAAATTCGCCAGAAAAAAGCATCTAAGCGCTAAGCGGCCGGCCTGGATCATTTCGGCCGGTGCCAAATCCCTACCTGAAGGGTATAGAAATGCCTATATCAATTTTTAGTAGACTCAAACCTCGTTTTTGGGATCATGAAGATGCAATCGGCGGGCCGTATAAGCACCATTTTGACTTTCGCCGGATCTGGAAACGAGCCGTTCTGGTTACGGCAACCGTGGCGCTTGTACCGTTAATCGTATGGGCCGTATCCGGCTATCGCCTAAATTTGGACACAATCGAATCGGAGCTGGTGTTGCGCACCTCCCAACTGGTTTCGAATTCGTGGCGATCGGTCTCTCTTTTTATTTCGGAACGCCGGTCGGTGTTGGATTTTATTGCCCACGATAATACATTCGAAACTTTGAATGATACCGATCGCCTCACCGCTATCCTCGATAACCTTAATAAAAGATTCGGCGGATTCACAGATTTAGGTGTCATCGACAGCTCGGGCGTACAGCAAACCTACGTCGGACCTCACCAGCTGGGAGGTTTGGACTACAGCAATGAGCCCTGGTTCCGTCAGGTCTTGAAACACCGTGTCTATATCAGTGAACTGGTCATGGGATATCGCAAAGAACCGCACCTTGACTTCGCAGTCAAACGGGATTTGCCGGATGGCTCATTTTTTGTGTTACGCGCAGCCTTAGATGCGCAAAAGTTCAATGAATTGATTGCTCAGTTTGAGGTCGGGAAAAAAACCGACGCGTTTGTTATCAACCGAGAGGGCGTGCTGCAAACGCCTTCCCGCTATTATGGTTCGGTTTTAAAAAAAATTCAGATTCGCATCCCGGATTACTCTCTAAAAGCTCAGGTATTCGAGGGTAAAGACGATAAAAGCGAACGGACGGTGATCGGCTATGCGTATATCCCCGAAACACCTTTTATTTTAATGATCGTCAAACAGAAAGGCGAACTCATCCAACCCTGGTATAAGACGGGTTGGGCCTTTACGGGGATTTTAGCAACCAGCATCCTTGTGATACTGCTGGTAACCCTCGCAGTCGCTTCTCAACTGGTCGATCAGATTCACAAGGCCGATCAGGAGAGAGTCGACACCTTGCATCAGGTGGAATATGCCAATAAAATGGTTTCCCTGGGGCGCCTGGCTTCAGGCGTTGCCCATGAAATTAACAACCCGCTGGCCATTATTAACCAAAAGGCCGGACATATCAGAGATATATTTACCCTGACCGAAACTTATAAAAAAGATCCGAAAATCATTAGCCTTGTGGACTCGGTGCTTGCCACCGTGCATCGCTGTGCAGAGGTCACCAAGGGTCTTTTGAATTTTGCGCGTCATCTCAATGTCAGTATCCAGACCATCAACCTGCAGGAAATTATCAGCGAGGTCAAAAGCGTTTTGGCCAAAGAAGCCGAATTCAGGTGTATCACGGTCGGCGTGGACCTATCCGAGAACATTCCGCCGTTTGAGAGTGACCGGGGCAAATTAGAACAGGTCTTTTTCAATCTGTTTAACAACGCCATTGCAGCCATGAAAGATGGGGGCCACCTTGAGATTAAGGCCCAGCGCGAGGATACGGATTTTGTTTCGATCACCTTCTCCAACAACGGCCCGGGTATTGCTGAAGCGGACCTCAAGCACGTTTTCGAGCCCTTTTTTTACTCAAGAACCGGTGAAAGGGGGACGGGGCTCGGCCTGGCAGTTACCTATGCGCTGGTTCAGGAGATCGGGGGCCAGATCAGCGTTCAAAGCGAGCTCGGTACGGGAACCCGTTTTAATATCCGGTTACCGCTTAAGATGCCGCGAAAGGACAAAAAGGGTGCCGGCGAATATGATCACAACGCTTGACCCGCCCGAACATCAAAAAAAATGGAGTATTGTATGGGTGCTAAGTTAGAAACCGTCGCTGAAACCGGTCTCCAATTTTTCGGGAAAATGACGGCATCGATATCCCACGAAATTAAAAATGTACTGGCGATCATCAATGAAAATGCCGGGCTTCTCGAAGACCTTGTGCTCATGTCAGACCGGGGGGCGGCGATCGAACCGCAGCGGCTGAAAAATATGTCCCGGACGGTTATGAAACAGGTTAGCCGGGCGGACGCCATCATGAAAAACATGAACCGCCTGGCTCACAGCGTTGATGAATCGATCAAAACCATTGATCTAAATGACATATTGGAACTGCTGGTGGCTTTATCACATAGATTCGCAGACATGCGAGACGTTACCGTTGATCCGAAACTTGGTGAAAGCCCGATAATGGTAAGAACATCCCCGTTTCTGTTGATGAATCTGCTCTGGTTATGTCTGGATTTTGCAATGGATGCGGCTGGTGAAGATGAAATTGTTGAACTGGTCACCCAAAAAACAGAAGCCGGGATCCAGGTTTTTTTCAAACGTCTTGGAGGTCTGGCTGAAGCCCCATTGAAAGCATTTCCGGCTGAACCTGAGAAGCGCTTACTCGATCTGCTCAGAGCTGAGCTGGAAGTTAGCGCCGAGAACCAAGAAATTGTTATCAGACTTGCCGGAGGCATTGACAGAGATTAATACCTATAAAAAATTTTTCACAAGAAGGACCGGACATGAAAACGCGAGTATTGTTAGTTGATGACGAGGAACAATTTGTTGACGCTCTATCTGAACGATTGGCCATTCGCGATTATGAAATTACCAAATCCTTAAATGGCGAAGATGCTCTCGAGAAGATCAAGCATTACAATTATGATGTGGTTATCCTTGACGTGACCATGCCGGGAACTGACGGAATCGAAGTTCTTCGTGAAATCAAAAAATTAAAACCATTGACCGAGGTCATCATGTTGACCGGGCACGGAACGGTGGAAACCGCTATCGAAGGCATGAAACTTGGCGCCTTTGATTTCCTCATCAAGCCCTGTGATACAGAAGCGCTGGACATCAAGATCAAACAAGCTTTCACGAGAAAAGACGAACATGAGGAGCGCATCCGCGCAGCAAAGGCAAGTAATGTTATCTCCTCTCCCCGTTCGGCCTTGGAAGATGATTAGATGCTGAGGGATATCGAATGTCTGAAAAGGTTTTGATCGTTGACGATGAAAAGGATTTTTTGGATATCATCGCTGAGCGGATACGTGCGCGCGGAATTGATGTTTCAACAACCACTTCGGCCGAGGATGCCATCCATATGGTTGAAGAAAAATCTTATGACGTAATCATCATGGATTTCATGATGCCCGGCATGAACGGCTTTCAGACGCTTAAAGCAATAAAAGAAAAAAAACCCGAAGTGCAAATCATCCTGCTCACCGGTAACGTACTTGAGGAAAATCGCATCGAGGCCAAGAAACTCGGAGCCTTGGATGTGATCGAAAAACCGCCCGACCTGAAAGACCTTATTCAAAAGATAAAAAAAGCGAAAAAGGCTCAAAGAACGGTTCGTGGGAAAAAGAGTGCGAAGAGGAACTGAAAGACATCGGCACCTTCAATGGAAGCTTTTTGTTTGCCGGCAGCGACCTGATGGACAAGCTCTATTTTGGTTTTATCGAAGCTGCTGATCTGTTCTTCGATGAGTTTGAGGGTGCCGTGAATCAGGCTGTAAATGATCATCGGGCCATATAAAAGTTCACCACCGGCTTTGGGGATTAGCCTTCCAATGATTTTGTGACGGCTGATCTGAAATGCTTTGGGTGCCGGCTTGTAATCCAGCAGTTCGGCAAACAGCTCCAAGCATTCGATCACCCCGTCGGTGTAATCCCTTTCAAAAGAAGCCTGTCCGTCTTTGGCAATTTCTGCAATATCGGATTCACTATAAGAAAGATCGAGCTGGTCGATGCACTCGCTCTGAACCGCCTTAACCGATTCTTCCTTGCGGCTGAGCTTCACATCGGAGTCCTTTAGAATTTTGATGATGTTGCGGATATTGACCATTTCTTTGATCAACGGGCTTTTACGCATGGCCACGTCATCAATCGTCGTCTGGTAAATCGGCAGTTCATTGTCCAATACAAAAATCTTTTTCTGATCCTGATCGATTTCTTCCACGTATAGATCCAGGTCCCGTGCTTTCTGATACTGATAGGGACTCATTTCCAGCAGACTGCGCATGGCCTCTTTGTCCACCTTACGGCCGCTTTCCACGGGTCCGATGGAGTCAATTACTTTGGCAGCCAATCGGTTAATTTTAATTTTGGCAAGCAGGTTTTCTTTAAAGGACATGGGT
>CBDUUO010000298.1:0-4614 GCA_965370395.1 uncultured bacterium | reverse complement strand
TTTTCAGGTTTCTTCTTGGCTTTCTCTGCCTCCTCCTGGGCCTGAATGGCCGCTAACGCTGCCGCTGCAGCGGCCTGGCGTTGAATTTCGCTGTTTGCCTTCGCATCGTTTTGCCGGTCTTCACCCGCCGCTTGTGTGCTGGCCTCGCTGCCGGGCTCCGGCGGCATGAACACGGTCACATTTCGATGCGCAAACTCGATGCCTTCTTCCTTGAACGCTTCCTGCATGAGGTGATAAACTTCTTTGCGGATGGCAAATTGATCGCCCGGCTTGGTTTTGTATTTAACCCGCATGATCATGGCCGAGTCATCCATCTCCCGCACGCCCTGGGATTTGATCGGTTCCAGCAGTTTGGGTCCCAGCTCGGGGTTTTCCATGATTTTTTTGTACACTTTCTTCTTGATAACCTTGCGAATCTTTTCTACGTCGGCGTCGTAGCGCACCCGGAAGTCGAGCTTCATGATGACATAGTCGCGGCTGAGGTTGGTCACCAGCTTGAGGTCGCCGAAAGGGATAAAATAGACCATGCCCCGCGGGTTGCGCAGCCTGAGGGAGCGCAGTGAAATGTGCTCCACCGTTCCCTTGGTGCCGGAGCACTCCAGATAGTCGCCGACCCTAAAGGCATCGTCCATGAGGAAAAAAACCCCTGAGATAATGTCCCTGACCAGAGTCTGGGCGCCGAAGCCGATCGCCAGGCCGAAGACACCGGCGCCGGCAATCAGGGGGCCGATGTTCACTCCCAGGGCCGATAGAACAATCAGGCTGGCCATGACGATGATGACCACCAGCATGAATTTGCGCAGCAACAGCAGCAGGGTCGCGATGCGCGAGCCGCCGGCGCCGCCCTCTTCCTGTTCCTCATCCTCCTCCGGCATTTCCTGCTGCATCCGGCGCATGATCGCAGCGTTTATCAGGCCCCAGGCAACGTAACAGATCAGCACGACGATCAGGATCTTTATCAGGGACCTGACCACCGCCTCCCCGATCGGGAGATCAAGGTTCCAGATGTCCAGGATCCAGAAAAACAGCAACACCGCCAGGGCCAGACGCAGGGCGCTGCGCAGCGGACCTTTCATGCGGTCGAGATCCAGGTGCCCGCCGGGGGCCGATTTGTCCTCTGAGGCTTCGCCGGCCGGCGGCCGGGCGGCTTCAGTCTCAACAGCATCTTCCGGCGCGTCGGATGTCGCTTCGGCAAGCACAATCTGCTCCTCAGGCTGCTCCATGATGCCGAAAGCCGCCTCCAGAATCAAGCGCAGGATCCAATCCAGCAGGAAGTAAAGGGGTACCATCAGCAAGGTCAAGATCCCCTGTCCCGAGCCAGTTCCCAAAATTGCGCTGATGATGGCAAGAGCCAACAACAGTAAAACAGCAAAGATGGCAAAGTGATACCACTTTTGAGCCAGTCGGTAGCGCAGGCTGGATTCCGGCAGACCCCGGCTGAAGGCGGTGGCCGCTTCTTTGCGTTTCTGCAGAATCATCCAGATGATCATTCCGGCCGCGATTAATGCGGCCAGCGTACCGAACTTGATGTTTGTCAGCTCAGTGGCGCCCGCCAGGCGAAGCACACCTTTGGTCACATTGCCGAAGCAGATAACAAAGGTCAGCGCCATGAGCCAGTAGTGTAAATACAATGCTGTATCGTCGCTGAACGGCAGAAACCGCAGATTTGAAACACGCGGGGCCAGGAAAAACCGCAATGCCAGGTAGGCGCCCTGGAAGAATACCAGGCCTGCCAGGTAAGCGGCCAGAAGGATGCGCTGGCCGGCGGTGCGGTCCAGGAAAAGGAAAAAAAGGATCACGGCCGCGACGATGAAGATGACGATGGCCGCAAAATCCAGCAGGCTCCGCATGGACAGGGCCCCGATTTTCGCGATCCATCCGGAAGGCACGCTCGATGTGATGCGGCGCCGCGCCGCTGTGGTGTAAAGCACAAACAGCCATTCGATCAGCAGGGCGCCGGCCAACACGGCAGCAACACTTAAAATGACGCCGGCCACGCTCTTGGTCCCGCGCTCTCCCCTGCCAAGAAAGGCGTATATGCCCGCCATTTCTTGTGGCATAGCGCTGCCGCCGGAGCGCAGAAATTCAATGCGGGCCTGCAGCAAAACGGTCAGGTTTTTTATCTTATGGATGAAACCGGCGATGCCTTCCGGTTTTGCCTCGACGGTCGTCTCCTGCTGTGCCTGCAACTTGAGCTCATCAATTAATAATCGTCGCACCTGCTCGTCACTGAGACCGGCAACGATATGATCGATGTTTTCTGCGCTTAGGGGCTGGGGAACCGAAACGTTTTCGGTATTTTTTGCATCTGCCCGTTTCTTGCCGGTTTTGAGCAGTAAGGGATTTAGGGACCAGGCAGTTGAGGTCAATACAAAAATAAGAAAAGCTATCCCCACAAAGACTTTTAAATTTTTCGGGCGCAATTTGCATCTCCTTTTTTTTTTATTTTAATAGACTTAATTTAAAGATTTTGCAAGAGGCCCGATTGAATACATCGCGTTGATCTTGCATTTCGAAATCTATCGGACTCAGCTATTTTACGCTGTCAGCGGTGAACGACCCTGCGCGCATCTTGAATAATCGCCCACGACAGAAAAACCAGCCCGGCGATGGCCGGCAGATAAAGCGTCGAACAGCGCCATAGTAAATTATAATAAGGCACGAATCCTGCCGGCATGGCACCAGCCATCATTAACATGGAAGCGCCTTCAGCCAGGCCGGAACTTCCAGGGGTCGGCGCAAAGTATATCAGGAAAATAAGGCTTAACTGGGTTTCGACAACATCAGGCAGGCTGGGTGTCTGAACTCCGAGAAACCCAAGACACAGAAAAGCCATGATTGAACGTGAGACCATAAAGACCATGCTCAAGAAGCACACCCACACAAAACTGGCCTTATTTAGACTGAAAAACCGGCGCATATTGACCTGGTGCATATAGCAGAGATCGATCAGCTTTTCCGAAAAATTGTGCAGGTGATCCGTTAAGCGCTTGATGCGGGGATTTTGCGGCAAAGCGTTGTTTTTCTGTGAGTGATTTTTGCCCCATATCTTGCGAATTCCCCTGTAAATCCCGGAAATCACCAAACGCAAGGATCCGGGCCAGCATACTGCAAAAATCACCACGGCGAAAACTAGCAAAAAGATAAGGAATGCCCCCTGGAAGAAGACAACCAGATGGTCGACTTTGGCTATCAGCAGGGAGTGGATACCAATAAACAGTAAAACGACCATGCTGCCCAAAAAGGAGATTAAACTGACTGTCAACGCCGTTCCGAGGTTCAGCCCCCCGCGAGTTAACATGTAAATCTGACCAACCCCCCCACCGGTCTGTGAAGGGGTAAGCATGGCAAGACCCAAGTTGGCCCACTCAGCCTTTAGGCAGGTCCATAAACTCACACCGGGCTGCAGTGCGCGGCTGATCACCCAGATCCGCAATCCGGCCGCGAATGTTTCGACTGGAAGAAAGAGCAACAGCCAGAACAAATAGTTCCATTGCAGCTGATGCCAAATCGAAGGCCGGTTGCCAAGCGGTATTTCGGAAAACTGGTACCAGAATATGCCAACCGTCAATCCAATGAAAACCAGCCCGCCGCAGACCAGCCGATAGACACCGAATTCTTCCATTCGCTTTTCGGATAAGACCTGCGGTTTAGCCTGAACCGGTGCCAAATCGTCAGATATGCGAGGTTCCTTATGCACATCGGTTTCTGAAATGGCGAAATGTTTAGAGGCTTGAGCTGACATTTGCAATCCTTATTTAATTTTTGACAATTGCCGATTTTAGGCCGCTCGTTTCTGAGTCATGCCCTTTCTTCCGTGCCGCTGGAAGTGCTGGGTGACCTGATGCATAAAGGTCCTTAAGGCGGTTTCCCTGCCCGGCTGAAAACTTCCGTCATAGGGCGTATCCAGATAGGGGACTCTCATGCGGTTCATGACAGGCTTTACAATGGCCGAGGTGGTCATGCCCGGCATGCAGGTAAAGGGATAAACATTTACAACGCCATTGTAGCCTGCTTTAATAAATTGCAGGATAGCAGCGATGCTCAGACAGGTTTCGGTTGTGACATCAAACGTAAAAATATCTTCTTTTTTGAGCAGCTTTTCCAGATGGCTCACCTTATGGTCGTGTTCAAAATCAATCTGCCGGGTGGCGCGCCGGTAGAACTGTCTTTGTCTCATTTCCTGATAAAAAAGATCTCCACCGAAACTGATGATCTTTTGCAAATGGTGTTTTAAACGGCCGAAGTTAAGTTGTTTCAGGTTTAACCGGAAGTTGATCTTATTCTCTCTTAACTGCCCGTAAGTGATATAATTCACCCATTCGGCAAGTGAGGAATTAACGACTTCGGCGCCATGCCTTTCAAGAACCCGGATCACATTCTGATTGGAATTAACATGCATTCTTAAAAAGATTTCACCGACAATCCCGATCAAGGGTTTCCGAGGAATAGCGGGATCAATCAGGGTTTTTCCGTGGCTGGTAATTTCTTCGAGTTTATGCAGTATCCTGCCAAAATCGTTAGCGGCTCCGTGGGTTTCAAAAAATGATTCCATTTCCCGCATGGATCTTTCAATAAAGTCATCCGTAATGCCTGCTTGCGTTTCATAGGGCC
>CBDUUO010000297.1:0-4625 GCA_965370395.1 uncultured bacterium | reverse complement strand
TGGGACCCCGAGAGTGGGAAAGTAAAGACGCCATCGCTTTGTTTGAGTACCTGACAGACAGCTATGTCGCCAGTTCAACTTTGATGAATTCGTAAAAAGTCGAATTCATCAAGTGTTTGGTGTTTGGTGTTTGGTATGAAATATATGATGCTATATCGGCATGTTAGAATACGTTACAGAAAAGATGACCGCTAAAAATGAACAGAAAAAAAACCTGGATTTTAATCATTTCGACTTTGATTTTGGCAGTGGCCATTCCGCTGTCTTTTCAGTTGTTACCCGCCGAAACCCGTACCCACACCCTTTCATTGGAGGCCAAAAAGTACGGCTATTCCCCATCAAGGATCATTGTAAATAAAGGCGATAAGATTGTTTTAAAGCCCACCTCCCTTGATGCCACCCACGGTTTCCTGCTGGATGGACATCCGATTGAATTTATCATGAGAAAAGGTGCGACCTTTCTAAAGTACACCTGGGAAGACGAGGACGGCAAACTTCAGGCAGACTGGGACCGGGTTTCTGAAGTCGAATTTGTGGCTGACAAAGCCGGTAAGTTCACCTTTCGCTGTACCCAGACCTGCGGTAATCTCCATCCTTTTATGACCGGCGAGTTAATTGTAAAACCGAATAACCCCTATTATTTATTTATTTCTCTATCGATCTGGCTGGTGTTCAGCTTGCTGGTCTATTTCCGAACGGATACCGGTTCCAGTTTTTCAGGCTTTCAACGCATCAATCTTCTGGAAAAATTACCGTGGCTTAAAAAAGTCGTTAAACTGCGCAGTTTTCAATTTTTGATTATTCTGCCCAATTTTATCGTATTTTATCTTTTCATACTCAGCAGTCTGTGGGGCAGCCCGGTGGGCAATCGTAACATTGCGATTATCTTTGTCTGGATTCTGTGGTGGTTTGTTCTCAAGGCCATTATCGTTCCGCTGGGCGGCAGAATCTGGTGTATGGTGTGCCCACTGCCTGCGCCAGCGGAGTGGCTGAGTCGTAAAAGCTTCACGGCGGTTCGTTATATTCAGAAACCGTTTAAAGCATTGCACCATCGGTTCACCGGTCTGCAAAAGGACTGGCCGCGTTTGATGGATAACATCTGGCTGCAAAATATCCTTTTTCTGGCCCTGATTTCTTTCGGTATTATTCTCATCACCCGCCCGATTGCCACGGCGTTGCTGTTTCTAATTATCCTGGTCATGAGTTTGCTGCTTGCGCTGATTTTTCGGCGCCGGGTTTTTTGTCAATATCTATGCCCGGTGGGCGGATTTCTGGGCACCTACTCTATGGCCTCGATGACTGAACTCAGGGCCGTTGACTTTAACACGTGCAAGCAACATAAGGAAAAGTCATGTTATGCCGGCGGACCTGACGGCTGGGCCTGTCCCTGGAAGCAATATATCGGCACAATGAAACGCAACAACTTCTGCGGCTTGTGCACGGAGTGCATCAAGAGTTGCCCCAAAGATAATGTTGGCATTTTTATCCGACCTTTCGGCTCCGACCGGAAATTGAAAGGCTATGATGAAATGTTCAATGCGATCATCATGCTGGTGGCTGCCATTGCCTTCAGTATTACCATGTCGGGCCCCTGGGGCGTTATTAAAGATGCCGCTAACGTGACCGAAAGCAGACAAATCGTTCCATTTCTAATTTATGTTGCTTCAATTTGGATTTTAGCACTCGGTGTGTTTCCCGGGGTTTTTATATTTGTCGCAAGAGTGGCAAGGCGCCTGGCGGGAAGTCAAGAAAGCAAACAGACCTTTATTTTGCGACTGGCTTACATACTGGTTCCAATCGGCATATTTGCCTGGATCGCTTTCAGTTTGCCGATGCTGATGGTGAACTATAGCTATATCCTCAATGTATTGTCGGACCCTTTAGGGTTGGGGTGGGATATTCTGGGCACGGCCAATTTTCCTTTTCAACCTTTTTATCCTGAATCAATACCCTTCATCCAGGGGATAATAATGTTGTCCGGTCTATACTTTGGTCTCAGCAGGGGATATTTAAGTTTAAAGGATATTATAACGAGCCCGCATGTAAGAGCCAAAGCCATGATTATTCCGTCTATATTTGCTCTTTTGGTGATCAATATTTTTTTAAAGCTTTATGTGGGATAGATCGCGGATATGAAATGTTTTCCCTTTACGAGTTTACCATACTGCACACGAGCCTTTGGGCTTCTTCCAGGCTGACTTTGCTCATATTCAGCACCAGATGATAAAGGAAGGGATCGTCATAGTCGGTTTTACCGAGTTTTTGATAAAGCGCCTTACGTCGTTTGTCCTCACCTCTGACAACCTTGGTTGCACGACTATCAGAAAGTTCATAATGCTGCCTCATGAAACGCACCCGGTTTTCGAACTCGTCGATCATCAAGATATGAAAAGCATCGGGATGGTCATTTAAGATATACTGGCTTCCCCGGCCCAAAATGACTACATCGCCTTCATCGGCAATCTGGGCAATAATTAAGACCAGATAATCGAGATATATTTCTTCATCAATATAACCGCGCTCATCTTTCAAGATGCGATCGACCAATGGCTTTGAAACCATTCGGGTGATAAATCTCGAGAGCTTACCCCCGGCTTCATTTTCCACAGTTTCAACCCAGTGAGTTGAAACATTGGCCATTTCCGCGACCTTTGCGACAATTTCACTGTCGGCAAATTCATAACCCAATTCATCGACGATCATTTTTCCAAGCGTTTTACCACCGGCGCCATACTGTCTGGAAATGGTGATTACGGCCATTAATCCTCCTTCTCAATCATAACTTTGGGGCTTCGCCCCAATTGGCCTCCGGCCCCGCTTCCAGCCCATAGGGCTTACAGGCCGGTGGGTTGGGCCTACGCCCCGGAGGGAATGTTGGAACATTGGAATACTGGAACAATGGGTTTGGGATAGTGCCTTGATGGTTCTATGGCAAAAATTAAAATGGATAATATCCTTCATTAAACCAATATTCCATCATTCCACTATTCCATTATTCCAGCTACTAAGTAATCTTTAAAGCCCCGTACAAATTTAATATATGATATTAGTGTCGATATTCCTAAACGCTCAATGATGTATACTATTCCTCACTTTTTTCAGGGGGAATCAGCAGGGTTGGATAAATGGATTCTTCGGCAATTTTGCGGGGCGTGCTTCCGAGAAATTTTTCAACCCAGGCGGTTTTGGCGGAAGAGCCTAAAACGATCAGCGTTGCCTGACAGTCCCGGGCCGCCTTTTCAATTTCTTCGTCCGGATCGCCGATGTAAACATGCTCTCTGGCCTTGATCCCGGCAGCCTCAAAACTTCCACAGATTTTTTTCAGTTTATTGCGGGCTTGTTTGCGCGTTTTTTGAATCGCCATCGCTGAAGAGCCTTTTAAGGCTTTCTCATCAGCCACGTGGACCAGATGGACCTCCTGCACCGTGTCTTTTAAAACTTTTATATATTCGACGGCCCGCAAGCTGCCGGGTGACCAGTCAATGGCCAGAAGGGGTCGTTCAAAAGGCTCTTCCACCGAGATGGCGGTTTCCGACAGATGTTTATAGACCAGCACCGGGGTCCATGCCCGGCGCAGCAGTTCGGTAACATCCGAACCCGAATACAGGTGTTCAAGAACACCCTTGTGCGAGCGTCCGATGACAATCAGATCAGCATCCTCTTTTTGGGTGGCTTTGATGACCTCAGGCACCAGGCCCCCGACCACGATATAACAGCCGACTTCCATACCCTGCTCAAAGAGATTTTCGGCCCAGTCAATAAACCGTATATTGGCCGCTTCCCGCAGCCGGATCTCTTCATCTTTCTGGTAGCCCTTGCCCCTGTGCATGGCCACCCGATCCCTTTCGATGACATTCACAAAAACCACATGCTCCAACGAGCTGTTTCTCAGATTCAGCAGCGAGCGCAAAGCATCAAAGCCCAGTTCCTCAAACTTGGTCACAAAAAGCAGTTTCTTAATTTCCATGCAGTCCGCACCTTTTGCTTGGATTGTCGAAATAAAACAGGAATTCAGTCCAGCATTTTTTTGATCTCTTCAGCCAGCTCATCGGGTTCAACCGGTTTTTCCAAATAGATCTCCGGCTCCGGTATCTCTTCACCGCCAAATTCCGTTAAAGCTTTCTGGGATCTTAAAAATGTTTTTTTGGCAATCCCCGAAAGGATGATGACTTTAACATCTTTTAAAGCCCTGGAGGTCTTCAGTTCCCGATATAAGCGCACCCCGCTCTGGCGCGGCATTAAGACATCAAGGATAACCAGATCCGGCTTTTCGGCCTTGATCATCTTAAGGCCGCTTTCACCATCCTCTGCCTCCAACGGCGTATAACCATTTTCTTCCAAAACCGTTACACTAAACAGCCGCACATCCGGATCATCGTCGACGACCAGAACTTTTTTACTCATAATATGGTTCCTCCTTGGGAAACAGGTTAATATCAGATATCAGAGGTCAGAGGTCAGACGACAGAAGACAGATGGTAAAAACTCGAGTATGTAACATCCTGTCTGACTTCTGTTTTCTGTCCTCTGTCATCTGTTTACTGACACCCGACACCTGAAACTAAGATCGATAAAATGACAGAATTCCTCCAATATTCAATCGTCAATATTCAATATTCAATTCT
>CBDUUO010000296.1:0-4635 GCA_965370395.1 uncultured bacterium | reverse complement strand
TCCCTCCGGTGGCCGTAGTATAAGGGAATTGGTCCGCCTGAATAAAGTTTTTAAAGCGTACTTCAGCGGGATCCATTTCCAATTCGGCGGCAACCATATCCACCAGTCGCTCGACGCTGAAATAAAGCTCCTGACAGGTATATCCGCGGTTGGGGGCCGTCAGACATTTGTTGGTACCCACAACCATCACTTCGCGATCTAAATTCCGAATCTGGTAGGCACCGGTATGATTACCGGTGCTGCGGTAAGCACATCCGGGCTCCGGGGCGCGGATGTATCCACCGGTGTTGTCCATGGCTTTATCTTTGAGCCCCAGAATTGTTCCGTCTTTTTTGACGGCGGCCTCCATATATGTCACGCGATCGGTCCCGGTGGCGCTGGCCAGAAGGTGTTCGCGGCGATCTTCGATCCACTTGATCGTCAGGCCTGTTTTTTTGGCCGCCAGCGCGATTAAGGCGATGT
Source organism: uncultured bacterium (assembly GCA_965370395.1). Classification (GTDB taxonomy): domain Bacteria; phylum Desulfobacterota; class Desulfobacteria; order Desulfobacterales; family JAHEIW01; genus JAHEIW01. Next base: position 4,173 of record CBDUUO010000296.1, on the reverse strand, counting down.
AAGGATACAATCCGGTTTTGGTGCCAAAGCCGCCGCCGATATCGGTGGGTACAATCCAGCGCATTTTGTTCTCGGGAATTCCAAGCGCAATGGCGACCAGGGAATGATTGACAAAAGGGCCTTGATAATTGTTATAAATGACAAATTCTTCGCTAAAGGGATTGTAAGATGCAACAACGCCATACGTCTCGATGGGCGTAGATCCGTATTTAGGAAAAAGAAACTTGCCTTTGACCACCAGATCCGCGTCTTCATAGGCTTTTTGCATATCACCGTATTGAAAAAACCGGTGCGAATAAATGTTGCTGCCGATATTGTCATGCAGAATTGGGGCGTCCGCTTCGGCGGCCTCTTCGATGTCCATTACAACCGGCAGCGGCTCGTACTCGACTTCGATCATGTCCAGCGCGTCTTCAGCGATGTAGCGGCTATCCGCAACAACGACCGCTACCGGTTCACCGACGTAACGGACCTTGTCCACCGCACAGCTGTAATACTTGGGTGGAATCGGCACGCCCACCGGAAATGGCTGAGACATCGCTGCCACGTCATCACCGGTCAGAACACCTCTGACGCCGGAAACCTTCAGGGCTTGGGATATATCCATCCCCCTAATCCATGCATGCGGATAAGGGCTTCGCAGTATGGCTGCGTACTTCATATTCGGCAGACGGATATCATCCATAAAGCATCCGCGGCCCGTCAGAAGGCGGAGGTCTTCTTTGCGCTTCATTCCTTTGCCGACCCACTTTCCCTGTTGCTTTTCTGGCATACTTAATTCTCTCCTTTAGTCCTTAAACCACTCCAGTGTATGAATGTCATAATCGACGGTGATCTTGCGGTTAAAGCCGGCATCCAGCAGCTCGCCTTCAAAACGATCTGCAAAAATCATTTCCCCGGCTAAAAGCGGCGGTGTGCCCGAAAATAGCGCAATGCCGCCAATGCCATCATTTAACTGCTGCTGGACCCGCCGGATCAAATCTTCAGGGGGAAGTATGGATTCGAGTGTTGACTCCTGGTAAATGTTTTTTTGTCCGTTTTTAATCGCCCAGCTGCGGATTTGGATTTGATCCCAGGTCTCTTTGACTTCTTCGTAATTCCATAAGTTTCTGGAAAGGATGGTGGGGCATACCTGTTTTGATTTACGGATATCAATCCTTTCCAGCTCCCGATCGGTATGGTCACTGGCAACGCCGACGTAGATTGTGCTTTCATCGACAAGCATGAAAAATTCAATCTCTCCGGAAGTTTCCCGGCCTTCTACCTGAATCGCATCTTTTTGAGTCAAACCCCAGGGCGGCTTGGGATAAAAGGTCGGCACTGAAGGCGGCGGTTCGACGCCCTCTTTGGCTAACTCTTCGATATGTTTGCGAACCGCTGCTTGATTGCGTCCCGTATAACCACATAGAACGGCCCCGTTAACCTCATAGTCGATCTCTCTTTTGCCGGCTTTTTCTTCAACCATAAATTGAAATATCATGGCAAACGGTTCTCCTTTTTGTGCTGCTTTTCATTGTCCCACCGTCGAAGCTCTCTTCTAAGGATTTTTCCGGAGGATGTTTTGGGGAGTTCTTTCAGAAACTCGATTTCCCTCGGATATTTATAGGGTGCAATGCTGGCTTTGACATGATCCTGAAGCTCCTTGGCCAATTCCGGCGTGGGATCAGAACCGTCATGCAGGACAACCCAGGCCTTAACCTTTTCACCCATTTCCGGATGCACGACTCCGGCAACCCCTGACTCCAGCACGGCCGCGTGTTCCTGCAAAGCTGTTTCGACATCGGCCGGCGAGATGCGGTACCCGTGACAGGTCATGATGTCGTCGGATCTGGACCCGTACCAGAAATAGCCATCTTCATCCATATGAGCCAGGTCTTTGGTATCATACCAATTATTGGGTAGCGAGACTTCTTTCATTTGTTCGGGCATCTTGAAATATTCCGTAAAAAGACCCGGATGATCGGCTCGAATGGCAAGATGGCCCATTTCACCCGGCGCAAGCCGCTCACCTTTATCATTTACGATAGCGACTTCAATTCCCGGGAGGGGTTTTCCCATAGACCCGATTTTCACCGGTAGCTGAGTCTGGGTCGTGCAGAACTCGTGGGCTTCGGTTTGTCCCATGCTGTCAATAATTTTAACGCCGAATCGCCTCTTCCATTCCCGCCAGGTCTCGGCCAGCAGGGGTTCTCCGGAACTGAGGCAGTGTTTCAAGGAACCGGTGTCGTATTTTTTCTCGGCATCTTTGACTGCCAGCATCATTCGATAGATCGTCGGGGTGCCGGCAAATATGGTGATTTTGTAATTTTGGATGAATTCATAGGCTCTTTCCGAATCAAAGCGCTCATCGGCGTAAATGGCGGTGGCAACGCCCCACCTGAAGGCAAATAAAAAATTGTGTCCCAGAGCGTACATCCAGGTCAGGGCGGTCGGACCGCCGCAGATATCGCCTTTTTCCAATCCCATGGTGAACTTGCCGATGGGATCTCCGGCGCCGATGATAAACCGATGGCCGTGGACGACCCCTTTGGGCGCTCCGGTGGTTCCGGAGGTATACAGGAAATATGAGGGATCATCTTTGTGAGTTTCGACATATGGCAGAGAAGCGCCATCCTCCTTTAATAGATCGGCATAAGAAATCTGATCGCCTTGAGTATCACCGATGACAATGACGTACTTGAGAGTTTCACACTTGGGGTGTATGTTTTCTATGGCCTCGGTATAGCTGCTAGTCGTGATTACGGCCACCGCTTCGCTATTGTTGATAATATGCTCCAGTTCATATTCTCTCAGCATGGTGCTGGTAGGAATGGGGACGGCCCCGATTTTCTGCCCGCCGAGAAAAGAAACCATGTATTCAGGCTGGTTGGGGGTCCGGATGAGATACGTATCACCTTTGGATATGCCGAGTCGATGCATGGCGTTGGCAAAACGATCGGTCATATCTTTTAGATCCTGGTAGGTGATTTGCTGATCTTTGTAATAGATAGCAACATCCTGTCCACGGCTATGGTGTGCCCAAAAGTCAACTACGAGCCTGGCCATATTCAATTTTTCAGGAATCTCCAAACGAAAAAATCCTTTAGAATCCATCCTTTGAAAGGTCTCGTCCATTTTATCGGGCTTCATTTGATTTTCCCTTTATTTTTTTCCCCTGGGTTTCAATTTTATCGGCTATAGTCTTCTCGGTGTTTTCAAGATGGTTTATCAAGGCGCTAAAGGCTTTTTGAGGATTTCCTTCTTTAAGACCGGAAAAAATAGTGCGATGCTCGTCAATGACCTGTTTCATTCGGGAGTTATCTTCGACGGCTCTGATGCCCATGAGGTGCATTTGATCTCTCAGGTTGTCGAGAATCGATTCGATTTGCTGGTTTCCAATCTTGGAAGCCAGATAAAGGTGAAATTGTTTATCGTATTCGATAAATGCCAGCCTTTCAGCCTTACGCAACATCTTTTCCTGGTTGCTGATGTTTCTTTCGATCTCCTGTATATCCGCGTCAGTTAGCCGCGTGGCAATTTTTTTTATGATATAACCTTCGATAATTCTACGAATTTCAAAAACTTCTCGAACCTGCTGTGTCGTAAGCTTGCAAATTTCAACGCCTTTTCCCGGAACAAAGGCTACCATGCCCTCCCGGCTAAGTTCTAATAGAGCTTCTCTTACCGGGGTGCGAGAAACCCCCAAGGCCTCGGCTAGCCGGTTCTCGTTCTGCAGCTCTCCCGGTTCGAGGGCGCCGGTGATGATCAGTTCTTTGAGCTTATCATATGCCAGTTCTTTCAGTGACTTAGCACGAGAAATAGGTATGATTTGCTCCATTCCTTATTTCCTTTCTGAAAAATTTTATAATAAACAACCCGGTCCGGGTGATCGCTCAGCGTAAAAAGGTATGCAATATATTAAATATCGTATATAGGTATCGACGGGGGATGTCAAGAAAAATTTTTGAACTTATGAGCCTCTTTGTTGAAACGCAAAAATTGCAGCAGGATCAATACGCTAAATTCGATAGGGACTGTCAAAATCATTTGACATGAAATATTGTATGTAGTATGCAACATGCTACAAAAGTATACTTGGAAGCCGATCTTGGCAAAAACACCGCAAACCACATTCTACTTAAAATGGACAACTTAATTAAATTAGAGCAGCCGGATACGTTACAAAATCAAGCC
>CBDUUO010000295.1:0-4635 GCA_965370395.1 uncultured bacterium | reverse complement strand
GAGGTCATCGGAATTAACCAGGTTGATCTTGAAATCGCAGCGGGTGAACTGGTGGTGCTCAAAGGCAACAGCGGTTCCGGTAAAAGCACCTTATTGTCTTTGCTGGCGGGCCTGGACCGACCCACCCGGGGAGATCTAACGGTTTCAGGCCATGACCTCACTAAAACTTCTGATAGCGAGTTGACCCACTTTCGCCGGCAGATTGTCGGCATGATTTTTCAGTCTTTTAATTTACTGCCCACCTTAAATGTGCTCGAAAATGCCTGTCTTCCAGCACTTTTGGCCGGCCAATCGTTTGCGGAGAGCCGGCTCAAAGCCGTGGACCTGTTAAAATGGCTAGGACTTGACACGCGTTTAAGCCACCTCCCGGCGCAACTCTCCGGCGGGGAGATGCAGCGCACAGCCATCGCCAGAGCCCTCATTAATGATCCGTCTATTATTTTAGCCGATGAACCCACCGGAAATCTTGACTCTCACAACGGGCAAATCGTTATTGAACTGTTGACGGAGATGAATCAAAAATGGGGCCGCACCATTATGATTGCCACCCACAGCTCACTGGCGGACTCTCAGGCCACTGTTAAAATTTTTCTTAAAGACGGTATGATTACCGACCACCCATGAGAAACATTACATTTTTCCTTCGGCTTTTTAGCTGGTTCAGTCTGCGGGATATGCGCAAGCATCCCGGGCGGACCCTGACGGTGCTCTTCGGGATTGCATTGGGCGCGGCCGTTTTTACCAGCGTGCGTCTTTCGGTTAACGCTTCCCTGGATTCATTTACCAAAAGCATGGATCTAATTGCCGGTCAGGCCGATTATGTGTTAACCCGGCCCGGTGGTCATGTGCCCGAAAATCTGATCACCAATCTGTGGAATCATCCGGCGATCCAAAATGTATCCCCGGTTCTGACCACTTATACGCGCATTGCCCAAAACGGCTCAGAGCCTTTTCTTCTCATCGGGTTTGATCCCATATTGGACCGTCCCTTGCGCAACTGGCGGATTACCCCAAAAATTGATCAAAAGGCCGTTGTATGGTTTGACCTGTTAAAAGAACCCTACACGATCATTCTGGGAGAACCTCTGACCCGCTTGCTCAATCGGGAGCCGGGGGATCGGTTGCTCCTTGAGCATGTCCGCCAAAGGTCGGACTTTAAAATCATCGGGAAGCTGGAACGGGAAGGTCTGGCGCTGGTCGAAGGGGGCAGGGTCGCGCTAACGGATATTGCAACTTTTCAGGAATTCACCGGCCTTTTTGGTAAAGTGGATCGAATCGATCTGAGGCTGAAACCCTTTGCCACCGCAAAGGATCTGGATGATATCCGCAAATGGTTACCCGAAAGCATTACCCTGAATCCACCGTCAACCGCCCGCGAAAGTGGCCAGGCGTTGATCAAAGCTTACCAGCTCAATCTCTCTATTCTGAGTTTTGCCTCATTATTTGTGGGCATGTTTTTAGTCTACAGTCTGGTCGCCCTCAATGCAGCTTCCCGCCGCCCGGAACTGGCTATTTTAAGATGCAACGGGGCTTCCGGCTATCATCTCTTTTTTATCTTTCTGACCGAAGGCGCATTATTTGGGGTCGCCGGCTGGCTGGTGGCGATTCCGATTGGCAATTTTCTAATCAAATATCTGCTCCACGGCGTCAGTCAAACCATCTCCACCCTTTATGTGCGCGTGCAGGTGGAAGCGCTTTCCCTGGATATCTGGGAAATTGTGTTAAGTTTTGCTGTTACGGTTTTCGTTTCAGTTTTAGCGGCCTACCAACCCGCCCGGGAAGCCATGCAGGTCTCACCCAAAGAAGCCTTGGAAATTTCCCAGCTGGGCATGCGGCCCCGAAAATCTCCGAAACAGCTCGCATTGACCGGAATCCTGTGTATCGCCTTGGTTTGGCCGTTATCGCGGCTTCCAGCGGTTCTGGAAATGCCGCTGCCCGGATATTTATCTATTTTGCTGCTTTTTGTCGGCTTTTCACTGCTGGTACCATGGACCCTCGAGCATATCGGACATGCGCTGTCAGCCATGTTGCAAAAACGGGCAGGCATACCGGCTTACCTTGCCAGCCGTTACCTGCGCGACAGTGGAACCCGAACGGCGGTATCTGTCGGCGCCCTTATTACGGCGGTTGCCCTGTTCGCTTCCCTGGTCATCATGATATACAGCTTTCGCCAGACAGTGGAATTCTGGACCTATCAGACCATTCGGGGAGATCTATTTTTGACCACCAAAATGGGAGAAATCAATCAATTTCGGTATCCCATTTCTCAGGAAGTTATCAAAGGTCTGGAATCCTTTAAAGACCAAGTCGATATCGTGCCCAACCGGCGTTTTTTCTTAACCTATGCAAATTTTCCCTATGAGTTCGAACTGTTGGATATGCCGGGATTTATGCAATATGGGTCTTTTTTCTGGCTGAAGGGAGATCCGGAAAAAATCCGTCCGCTGCTCAAGCGCGGTGAGGGCGTTATTATTTCCGAGGTTTTTTCAAATCGCACGGGCTTAACCATCGGCGATCTGTTCCGAGCACAGGTTGAAGAATCAGCCTGCGAACTTCCGATCCTCGGCATTGTCCGCGATTATCGAACCCAGGGAGGAGTGGTCTTTTATTCCATGTCTCATTTTAAGGCCCGATATCACGATCCGCGTTGGGGGGGATTGCGGTTCTTTTTCAAAGATCGAGAACAGGATCTGGACAAGGCCGTTGCCAAGCTTCGCGACGATATCATCGAGCGTATGGGCGATAAAGTTGATATGCTCAGCGGGAAGCGGTTGCGAAGCGCTGTTTTGCGAATTTTTGACGAAACATTTGCAATCACAACCGTTTTACTTCTGATTGCTCTGATGATCGCAGCGTTAGGCATTGCCACGACGCTGACGGTCCTGGTTTTAGAACGATCTCGTCAACTCAACACCCTGTTTGCCGTGGGGGCAAGTTTCAGACAGATTCGTTCGATGATATTCTGGGAAGCCGCGTTTATGGTCGTCATCGGTGAGTGGGCCGGTGTTGTCTGCGGCTTTATTCTGTCGTATCTGCTGGTCTATGTGATTAATCGCCAATCATTCGGCTGGACCTTTTTATACGGTGTCGATTGGGGGTCATTGGGCTTGTCGATTCCACTGATTATTATAACCGCCCTTGCCGCGGGGCTGCCGGCCGTAAAGATGGTTTTCCGCCGGCCGCCGGCGACGCTGTTGAGGGAACGTTGATATGGGTCGGCACATAAATTACGCAACATGAAACGAGATATAAAAAGATCGGTCTTGGGGCTTTTCAGTTTATTTCTATCGATATTGACGATAGGTGCGTTATCATATGCAGCTGATCCGGATGGATATCTTTCGGTGAGCGGGCCCTGCAATCTGGTTTTCCCGAAAGATCACGGATCCCATCCGGGTTATCGCACCGAGTGGTGGTACTATACGGGTAATCTTGAAGCCGAAACCGGGAATCGATACGGTTTCCAGCTAACGTTTTTCCGAAGTCAGATAAATGCCCCGGGTGATGAGAAGCGCTGGCCGCACCCCGCGTCGGTCTGGCGCACCCGGCAAATTTATCTCGGGCATGCAGCCATTACAGATATTTTTAATAAAAGACATCTGCAATCCGAATTGATGGCCCGGGGAACTTTAGGAATGGCAGGTGTATCTCAAGAAGCGATTGATACCATTGTTTTTATCAAAAACTGGTCGACCAAAATAGGAGCGGATCGGCATTTGCTCAAGACGGTTACCGATGATTTTTCCTATGAGCTGACGCTGAAGCCTGTTAAGCCGCCGGTGTTACACGGCCAGGCCGGTTACAGCCGCAAAGGTTCAACCCCTGAACGAGCCAGCTGTTATTATTCGCTTTCCCGACTGAAAACAGAGGGCGCGTTAACGATTAGCGGAAAAACGATTCCGGTTCGAGGTTTAAGCTGGATGGATCATGAATTCAGTACGGCCCCCCTGGAGCCGGGAATCATCGGCTGGGATTGGTTCAGTCTGCAGCTTTCTGATCAAACTGAGATTATGCTTTTCCTGCTCCGAAATGAGGAGGGGCGCTTCAATCCGGCATCCAGCGGAACCTTTATTGACGTTTCCGGGAAGCCTCGACATTTGACAAAAGACGATTTCAGGGTGGATGTTTTGGACTCCTGGAAAAGTCCCCGTTCCCAGGCCGTGTATCCGGTGCACTGGCGACTAACCGTTTTTCCATTGGCGATTCAATTAACCGTACAGGCCAATGTATCCGATCAGGAAATGCAGACGCCGGCAACCACCGGCGTGACGTATTGGGAGGGCAGCATTTCAATAAACGGTTCGGTCGGCAAATATCCGGTAAAGGGGTCGGGCTACGTTGAACTTACCGGATATGCGAAACCTTTCAATGCCCCCATGTAAAACCGTCGACGATACTCAAAAGAAATAAAATTATGAAAACCGCGAAAATTTTGATATAAAGTAATATTGATGGTCTCGTAAAAAGTCAGAAAAACGGTCTTTTACGAGAGTGTTTAGTATTTGGTGTTTAGTGTTTAGAATTCTAACAAACGGAAATCATCCAATGGGCAACAGGCGATTCATTACCGTTTTGAGTTGGGTTGTGCTCCTGCCGGCGGCCTGCGTATCCGATCCGCAGCTGCAGGATCAAAAC
>CBDUUO010000294.1:0-4655 GCA_965370395.1 uncultured bacterium | reverse complement strand
CAATGAAAAGCGGGGTCATTACCGATCGCTACTCTGGCCGTCCGGCGTCTTGAAATTAATTATTTTCAATACATTACCGACACGCTGCCATTGCCGCAACAGCCGAAAATATCATTCAAGAAAATCCATGGATTCCCGATAAAAGAATAATGGCCTGGCTTCAAACCCTGGCGACGCTAAACAAATTAATTCTATTATAATTAACAATAATTTCATTATGTTAAAGATTTTTCAAACCCCAGAGGGCTTCGCTCTTGGCGCCGACTATGATACGATGGATAAGGTACGGGGATAGCTCAATATGAAAACGCGTCAGGTGATTCTTTTATTATTGCTGTTCATGGTCGGAATCGGTGCCTTTTATTTAAATGGCTATATGGACAAGAGCGCCGTCGTCCTGAAAAACGGCACCGTAATGATCGTCGCTGAGACCTGGGAATCCGGCAACGTCATCTTTTATGAAATTGAAGATGAAGTTTTTACCGCCAATAAATTCGAAGTCGAAAGCTTTGGAAAACCGGATTTAGAATCAATTCTGAAACATGCCAAGTTTAAAGTATCCCTCCTCTTAGCTGGTACCAACAACGAATTTAAAGACTTTGCCAACGAAACCACTGATTCATTCAATCAGAAATCATTCTGGGTGATCGCCATCCTGGGGGCCACGGTTTTTTGCATCATCATCCTGCTGGCCGTTCATTTGATCATCAACAACCGCCAGCCGGGTTCAAATCCCGCCCAGCCGGCAGAGACTCAGAAACCGGCGGCCGCCTCCCATGAAAATGCCGAAGACGGGATCACGCGCTCCGATATCATTAACTACTTTTTAAACCTGTTCAGACTCCAGATTGGCGCCGACCCGGACGCCCCGATGAATACAAAAACATTGTCAGACAATGCCTCGGGGCCCAATACGGTTTACGAGCTGCGCATAAAACACCGCGGAGACTGGATGCGTCGCCGTATGAGCATCGGTCCGCTGGGTGAGGAAGCCGGCAGCAAAAGTAAATGTTTTTATGTGATTTATGATGTCCACCTGGTGGTTAAAATACCTGTAAAGCCGATCTCTGAATTTGAATACTACATTGAAAGTATCAAAAAGGAAGGTCAGATCGTCGATAAACTGGCACCAAAAGAATGCATTGTTCCCAGGGTTTCGGCCATCCTGAGCCTGATTCATAAATTGCCCGAAAGTGGTCATTTGCCGGTTGATCAATTTGAAGAAAAACACGTTGACTGGCTGCGCCGCAACACCGATTACCAGCAGTATTTGAAAATCAAAAATACATTTGTATTTTTTATGGATTTTTCAAAATACTATTTTCTGGGTCATATTGTGGACAATCTGCACGATGTGAAAGATGCAATGGCGGAAGAAATGATCGAAAACGCAGAAACCATTTTTGATAACCAAAAATTCCGCGGAAGATATGGTAAGGCCAAAGAATCCATCGGCATCGAAATCCGACAGGTATATAACCATTGTCAGGCTGCCATTCGCCAGTTTCTGACGGACTCCGGTGTTTCGTCGAATGCCTCAATGTTTCGCATTCAAAACTGGTTCGTGACGCATTTAGCCGGCAAAGCGGTTACCGTCAAGGAAGCCGGTCTTTCTGAAAATCTGGTGAAAGAATTAAATCTTGTGATAGAGCTTAATTTCTCCAAACAGTTGGAAGCGGTAACGGCTTACCGAGACACCATAACGGAATATGTCCATAAGATACGGTTTGAACAGAATAAGCCCCAAATGGCCGGCATCATAACCAATCTGCTGGATCTGCTGGCATGGCTGCGCACCAAACGTATTGCCATGCGAGACCTGAAACCGGATAACCTGCTGGTCGCCGGCGATCCTGCAAAGTACCCTTTGTTTTTAATGAACGCCGATGAATACGAGCTTGGAATCATCGATGTAGAAACCGCCGTAGATTTTGAAAAATCGAAGGATCGCAAGGTCAAGCAGCCCTTGTTGGGCGGGACACCGTTTTACGCAACCCCGTCTCATTTTTTCAGCAACGCGGTCCTGTCAGACGCATTTCACAATTTAGGCAAAATTGTACATTTACAGGACTGGTACGCCACTCTGGTAATGATTTTTAAAACCGTTACCGGTGAGCTGATGTTTGAACATACCGCCCGGTTGTTTGCAGATATTCGCAATAAAATAAAGTTCGGCCAGATGGAAGGCATGCCGGAAACCGAAATCGTCGCCGATGTCAGCCGCGCGTTTTGGCGTAGCGCACTAATGGAATTTCAGACCAAAATGAACAAAAAAGAAAATCTGCTTAAATCCATTTTTTTCGCTATCCCCGATACTTCCAAAAAGATGTTTAAAAAGGTATTGTCCAAAGATATCGTAGCCACCAGCGAAAAAATAAAACGCTGCATCAGCAACCAGACCGTTTTTGAAAGCCCGCAAAGCCAGCAACGGTTACTTGATTCCTCCCCCGCCAAAATCGATCAGCTGCGGTCCGAGTTTGAAAATAAAGTCAAATCCTTGCGCAAATCATCAACCGACCACTCCGGCACGATTGTGTTTCTAAAATACCTGCGTACGCTGAAATTGCATGCCGAGCAACAAAAACAGCTGCTGAAAAGACTCGAACAGCAGCAGTCAAAACTGTCTGCCTACACCTTGCTGGGTTTTATGTTCAACAACCTTTACAAATCCATGTTTCGAGAAGAATGGTGGGTAAAGTCGGCTGCTGCAGATAATTTTTCCGATGCAGATGTTGATGAGGCGACACTTCAAGTAACTGTCAAGAACTGATTTTAAAACCGACTGGATGATATCCTTCTTATTGGACTTATTGACAGCAATTGCGCGCTATTTTTATTTGACACCCTGATCGAGCTCATTATACTCTGTCCATACCATTGCCAGACATCGGCAAAACGGACGCCATGAAGTCATCGTTTTGTTAACTTTTATCTTCTATGCTTGCTTCAAATGCAACACGATCATGATCACGACCAAAATTTAAGCGAAGCGCAGGGGCAATTGCTCGTTAAACTGGCGCGGCATACGCTCATGCAACGTCTGGGGAAACAGATTCCGCAAAATGAAGCCGATTCCTTGAATAGCGCCTTAACGCAATCCTGTTTTCAAACATCATGCGGAACCTTTGTTACGCTTAAAATCAACGAGCAGTTGAGGGGGTGTATCGGCAGTCTCACGTCTACCGAATCCCTGGCAACCGGCGTTCGCCGGAACGCGATCAATGCCGCTTTTCACGACCCCCGCTTTACCCCGCTGACCGTTCAAGAGCTTGAACAAGTTGAAATCGAAGTGAGCATCCTATCCGAACCGCAGCCGCTGAATTACAGCGACGGTGCGGATTTGCTTGGGAAGCTCCGTCCGAATATCGATGGGGTGATCCTTCGCAAGGACTTTGCCAGCGCAACCTTCTTGCCACAGGTATGGGAGCAGCTCCCACAACCACAGGATTTTCTTACGCACCTCTGCTTGAAAGCCGGACTGGCATCAGATGCCTGGCAAAATCCAGAACTTGAAGTCTCAACCTATCAGGTGCAGTATTTTGCGGAACATATCGGCCGGCCCTAATTACTCCGCCCTGAAAAATAGCCATAACAGGGTTGGGTATAGTAAATTTGTTCTTTGAAAATTGAAGAAAATATTTAGAAGTTGATCCGGGCGGATTAATTAACATCATCTTCTTCTTGCGCAGAATACGCCCGCTGGCGGATAGTCTTTCGCACAAATCCCAATACGGTCAGCAGCGCCGCCAATACGAACAGGAATTCATAGAGGTGCGTGGAAAGGTAGGTAAACCAGCTGATATTTTCTTTGAGATAGCCCCGCCATTGATCTTCGAAGGTATCAAAGGTAATCGCAAAACGCATCTTAAAGGCGGGTTCGAAATCATACCCCTGCCGCAGCAGCCCCAGAAGATCCAGTATACCCTGCTGGCCATACTCGCGACCCATATACTCCACCACGCTTTTGCTTTGCTCATAGGCCAGAATAAGGGCATTTTTATCTCGAGGGAACTGATGCGCTAATTTCGCCAGTTCCAGGTATGTGTCTGACAAAATGGCTGCCGGCAGCAAAGCACGTTTGGAGTCCATTATGATATCGGCCAGGCCGTCGCTGGCCCACTGGCAGATGCCTTCGTCCAGCCAGCGGGGCAGATGATTATCTTTGATATGATCGTGGAGCATGAGATGGCACAACTCGTGTTGTAAAGTTGTTTGCAGCGTAAACGGGGAAGTATTCATCTTTGAGTAGTCGATAACCACTAAATTCTTTTTCGGCAGGGCGTAAGCCACAACAAGCTCGTGTCCCGCCAGTTGCTGGAATTTTTTTTCATCATTGATCAGCACCAGGGTGGGTCGAAAATCCAGCGGCCATTGAAACATGGCTTCAAGTTCCTGTCTTATGCCGGGATAGGCTTTCAGTAGCTGGCGTGCTGTTGGGTCGAGGGCCTCATCATAAACAATCACTAGCTCCCGCGTATCCAGCATTGACGGCTCGCCGGCAGACAATGGGGAAGCCATTAACAAAAACAATAAAATGGGAAAAACTGCCCGTATTCTCATGGTTGGCCAATATTGAAAAGTGTGCTACACATTTTGGGGTCTTTTTGCGCAGTTGTAATGTTTGAGATCGCTTCGAATTATATCCGACCTTCACC
>CBDUUO010000293.1:0-4669 GCA_965370395.1 uncultured bacterium | reverse complement strand
TTGGAATGCGGAATGCGGAAAATAAGAAAAGGCGCAGGAGGCACACCACAAATTTTTAAATAGACGTGTCATCCCGCGCTAGCGGGGGCGGATGCATGCGATCTAGTCTGATTCTTTTCGTCCTCGGCCATGAGCAGTTCGGTCGTCTTCGTTAAAACTTCGCCGGACAAGTCGCCGCGGCAGGCTGAGAGCTAAGCAAACCTGTTTTATTGACACTATAAAATCCGCCGTTGCCGCATATATCATGACCCGGTGAGCTCTGTTTTAAAATCACCGGCGCAAATCGGTTGGGCTGCCCGCTTCCGCACCATTGATCTTGTCACACCGTAATCGGCAACGGCTCATATTTCGGTTTCTTGACGAAAATCGATACTTTTTATATGATAGATAAATTAAATCAGCCGTCAAGGATTTTTTACGAGCGAAACCAGATGCCGACTTTATTACTGCAACTCAAAAACAAAATCCTGGGAAAATATCCACTTCAAAACGGCGCTTCTTTAACGATCGGTCGGCGGGAAACCAATGACGTCGTTATTGAAAATCCTTCAGTCTCAGGACATCACGCCAAGATAGACTCCCTGGGAGACCGGTTTGTGCTGATTGATCTGCAGAGCAAAAATGGTTCTTTCGTCAACGAGCAGCTGGTTAACTCACACTGGTTAAAACATGAGGACGTTATCACCATCGGCGGGCATTCTCTCATCTTTAACTATCATGAAAAAGAGAAGATGCAGGAAGAAGATTCGGCTGAATTTGATGACACCCTGGCGATGAATACGACGCAGCATCGCAAGATGATGATCAAGAGCAATCCCACCAAAAGCATTAATGTTGTGAGATTCTGGGATAAGAGTCCGAATCGAGGCAAGGTAAAAAATGTTGTACCGCCCGTCCCCAAACCCCGCACCGAAAGCAAAAAAAAAGAGCCCGTCGGCGTCCTGGCGTACCTGGCCGGCGGTGAGGGCCAGATAAAACTCACCCGTAAAATTACCACCATTGGAAAAGACCCCACATCCGACATCATGGTCAAAGGCCTGTTGATAAATCCAACGGCTGTCACCATCAGCAAAAAGCCCGATGGTTTCTACTTAAATAATATCGGTGGGCTCCCCAAGCCCAAAGTCAATGACAAACCGGTTAAAAAATCGACCATCCTCAACGATCAGGATATCATTGAAATCGGTTCGGCAAGGCTGCAATTTTCTATCGAAAGTTCATAAGAGAGGTTCGGGGTTGTTCGATTTCGGAATGCGGATTGCGGATTGCAGAATTATGGACTGAAATGAATTTTGCAAAATAGAAGATAAAAAAGCGCTGGCGATCAGCCGTTTGAATTTGCTCCTTCCTTTAGCGGCTTCAGCAATGCGATCAGCACAAATCCAAAAGCACTGATCAACGTACAGATCCAGATGGCCCCACCATATCCGCCAGTGATGTCAAAAACGTATCCGGCCATAAGCGGGCCCAAGGCACCGCCAAACGTACCGCTGAACATAGCGATACCGAAAAGCGCCCCATGATATTTTATTCCGAAAAATTCGGCCACGATGGGGGAAAAGGAAGTAAAAAATCCTCCGTGAGCAACGCCGTAAACCACGGCAAAAAGGTAAAGCATCCACAGTTCGGTTGAAATTTGCAACCACAAAAGCCCGGCAATCAGCAGGATAAAGCAAAAAATCATCACCCTTTTACTGCCGATACGGTCAATGGCAAGCCCGCTGATAAACCGACCCGCCATGCTCACGCCGCCAATGGTAGAAAGGACACCGGCGGCTCTGGTCGGAGAAACCTTGATCTCCTGCGCATAGGGCACAATGTGCACCATGACGGTCATGAGACAAAAGACAATGGCCAGCATGGCAGCACAAATCGTCCAGAATTGCCGGGTGCGGACGGCCTCACGGAGGGAAAAGCCCTCGGTGGATGAAACCGGCCTGTCCGTTGACCCAGACGCATCCCCATCGGGTGAAAGACCCATCAGGCTGGGATCCCGTCTCAGCAATTGCGCAATGGCAACCAGTATAACCAGAACCGCCACACCGATGATGATGCAGGAATTACGCCAGCCGTAACGGGTGATGAAGATACTGGCTAAAAAGGGGATGGTCATCTGTCCGGCGCCGGTGCCGACTTTTACAATGCCGGTCACAATTCCTCTTTTTCTGACGAACCAGCGCGCGATGGTGGTCAAGGCAATAACATCGACGGTACTCAGGCCGATGCCGAAAATGATCCCAAAGAACAGATATAACTGCCAGATCGCTTCAAGCCTGGACATGAGCAAATAGCCCAGACCGAAAAAAACGCCGGAGACGGTCATCAGCGTGCGCGGCCCGAATCTGTCATTTAATCTGCCGACGCCAATGCCGAGAAAGCCCATCAGCAAAAAAGCCAACGATGCGGCTCCGGAGATCGAGGCCCTTGACCAGCCGAACTCAGCGATCAACGGATTGAACAAAACGCCATAAGAAAAATAGGTGCCGATACCGACAGCCTGAATGCCGAAGCACGTCGCCGCAATGACATGGCCATATCGATATTTACCTTTTGGGGCCTTACCCATAGATAGAATCCCTCAACCGAAATGTGGTATGCAAAAGGCAGTGGTATACATAATTATATATCGATGCTTTGTATTACAAAATTTTTCATAATAACAGAAAAATGTTCTACCCCTATCTCATCGCGCATGACCCCATCCCAAACCGCGATAGAATTTAATAGGATTCAGGGTACATTATGGTTTTATTGTTGGATTGGTTAAATTGGTTGAATTAGTTAATTGAAGGGTCGGGGAGTTTTCTCGATTGAACCGATAGATGAATAATCGCCCGCGAAACCCGCGCAAACTCATGCATAAGGGCTCGTAGCAAAAGAACAGTAAAGGGATATGATAACAACCGGTTCGCTGAAAATTTGATCGGTCTTTTTTAAAGGCTCATGGCCAACGGAACTGTAACGATTTTCATCCACGAATTAATGATGAACCACGCCGGTATCGATCCAGCCGTATGCGGCGGTGTCCAGCATCTCACAGGAAAAAGGCATCCGTTGCTTTCGCAGATAAATGCCGCCTATTTTTTCATAAAATCGCCGGTAAGGGTTATGTTCCAGGACCCAGACCAGCATTGAATAGATACCGAAATGGTTCAGCTTCGTCGCCAGGGCTGAAACCAGTTCGGCACCGATACCTTGCCGCTGGTGATTTTTCAGTACGTACAATGCGTAAATTTCACCATTGTAGATATAATCCCCCTGCCGCTCATAACCGCCGCTGACAAATCCAACCACCTCACCGGCATCTTCGGCAACATAACTGATGACCTTTTTGCTTTTCAGTTCATTTATAAATCCCTGTTCAAGCTGGCTTACCGACATGGCGTATAAGTAGCCAAATGGCACCAGGCCGAGGTACGTATCCTGCCAGGTGTGAATATAGACGCAGGAGATGGAATGCGCATCAGCTTCTTGGGATGGACGAATTTGCATTGAAGCCACCATCAATCGGAACCTTTCATAATAGCCAATATAATACCATGAATATCGGACTTATCGGTCTGCCGAATTAAGGAAAAACGACTATCTTCAATGCCCTGGCGAAATCCCAGGCCCAGGTCTCATCGTACGCCAATTCGAAATCCGAATAGCCCCTAATTGTCTGCCAGGGACACTTCTGTTTTATCAACCAGAAACTCCTGGAGCTTTTTGATATGATTGTTCTCTTCGGCAATGATCTTTGCCATATTTTCCAGGGTGTCATTATCTTCGATAAAAGGGATCAGGGTCTCATAGAACAGTACGGTATCTTTTTCAAATTCTATAAAAATACCGACCAAATCATCCAGCCGCTCCACTTTAGAAAAGTCCACGTCCCGGTGGGAGAAACTCTTCTCCCCCAACATCCCGCCAAAGACCTGCCGGCTCATCTCTTCCATGAAGGGATCGATGGAATGGGTTTCAAAATTTTTTTTCAACTCTGAGAACCAGCGGATATGCCTGGCCTCTTCATCTGCCATCCATATCAGTAAAGAAACCAGATCGGGATTTGCGACCGTATCTACCGCGTTGCGGTAAACCGATTCACCATTTTTTTCCAGCTGAATCGCCAGATCCAAAATTTCATGTGCGGAAAACATTGGCTGCCTCTTTTTCTTTTTTTTATGATCGTTATTAGAGCGTTTGCATCAGGCCATATTGGAGGTTATCGACAACCCGCAGAAGACACAATAAACTACCGCTATCGGAACGTTATTTTGACAAACGCTCTAGAGATGTAACAGCGGCAATAAAGGAAAGCAATAAGAAACCTTGATGAAGCTCAAGATGAAATAAAAAACCCCCTTTTCTCGAAATACGAGATGGGGTTTTTACTTTTTGATTGAAGTGAAGTAAAGCGGGCGGCGTCCCTGAAACATTAACCTTCCAATTTTAGCATAGAGTGGCAGCAATTCTTCTCAAAATCTGCTTACTCTTCAAATACCTTCCCCGCAGCTCGATCAGATTGATTTGCATCGTCACCATATGTTGTAACCGAATTTACGTCCAACCAGGGTATGGATACAAATCCAAATAAGTTTGCAAAAAAGGCCCCCACCATAATGGCTGCCGCCATTATAAGAATTTTCATTGCGTTATACATTTTGTGCCCCTTCTAGAGCGTTTGTCA
>CBDUUO010000292.1:0-4671 GCA_965370395.1 uncultured bacterium | reverse complement strand
TTCCATCAATCGGGTTTATTGGTACGGTTCGAGGGATCGGAGATGCACTGGGCCACGCGCATAAAGCCATTGCAGGCGACATTTTTGATGTCACGCGCAGCCTGGGTGTCGCCTTTAATTCAACCTTGATCGCTCTGTTAATCAGCATTGGACTGATGTTTCTGCTGCATCAATTGCAGCAGCTGCAGGAGCGCTACGTACTGGATGCGGAAACGTACTGCGATGAAAACCTCATCAGCCATCTGTATACAAAGTGATCACGGGTTCAAGGTTGGAGTAATAGCGTGTTGGAGTGATGAATTACTAAGGTTTCACGTGTCAGGAATCAATAGGTGTCAGGTTTCAGTGTTCAGGTGTCAGTAAACAGATGACGGAGGACAGCAAACAGCCTGCGACGAGCTACATTCGGCCTGGACTCAAGTCGAAGGCAGTCGAGTCGTCGAGTCGAAGTCAGACAGGGTGCTTCATCCTCTAGTTTTTACCATCTGTCTTCTGACGTCTGACCTCTGTCTTCTGACACCCGAAACCTGACACCTGAAACCTTAAACCTTAAGATTGCCAAATGAATGTGAGATTTGGAGCCTGAAGCATTGTATATTGATTTCAGGAAACGAAGGTGCCCTATATGAGTTTATTGGGACTTGAACTCAGTGACGCCGGCATCCTTGTCGCCGGAACCGAACCGCACGGGTTGCTGAAAGTGGACGAAAACAGCGTTGAAAGCCCCGGGTTTGCGCTGCCTGAAAAAAATCGATTAACCGTCGGCGTGGCTGCTGAAAGAAAAGCCCACCTTTATCCCCGTCAGATTCTCAATCAATTCTGGGACCAATTAAATATTGAGCCCTTAGAACAACCCAATCCGTTTGCACAGAATCACGCTGAAATCGCTTTCGAGCATTTTGCTCGCATCTGGCAGACCGTAAAACATCACGGCAAGGAAATGGTCATTGCCGTTCCGGGTTTTTATACCCGGGAGCATTTAGGTTTTATTTTAGGGATCACCCAAGAACTGGGCATCCCGCTAAAAGGTTTTGTTCCCCTGGCAGTCGCAGCGATTCCGGAACGACTGCCAGAAGGACTGTTGCTGCACCTGGATTTGCATTTACACCGCTTTGAAGTTACTCGCCTTGAGCGGGTGGGACAATTAAGCCAGAAAGATTCGATATCAGCAGAGGGCAATGGTCTCAGCAAATTATATCGAAGATGGGTGGATGCCATTGCAGAAGAATTTGTGCGCAGCACACGGTTTGACCCGTTGCATCAGGCCGCCACCGAACAGGAGTTATACGACCGGCTACCCGGTGTTTTGACACAGCTTTGCCGGAATCCCAGCGTCTATTTTGAAATGACAGGAGGATCCAAAGTATACCACGTAACGCTGACGGGCGATCTCTTTTACAAAAAAGGGGCGCCTGTGTTCGAGGAAATGCGTCGTCTTGTTGGCCGCTTTTATGACCGTTATGGCAAGGCGGGACCCGGACCGGTCCTGATGCTCACAGATCGGATCGCCCGTTTGCCGGGCATGAAAGATATGTTCGTTGAAATCGAAAATTGCAACATCATCGAACTGCAGCCCGGTTCCGGCGCAATGGGAATCTTGAAACTCAGCCGCCGGCTATTTGAACAGCATGCCGGAAACAGTGCTCCTTTCTTGACTTCGCGACCGTTGCCTGCTGCAGGCCCCATATCATATGAAGAACCCAGACGACATCCCGCGGGGCAAAAACGGCCCAGCCACATCCTTTATCGCAATTTCGCGTATCCCATAACAGAAAAGCCCTTAATCGTCGGCCTGGAAGGGGTTTCCGGCGAATCCGGCATCCAAATCCAGGGACAGATCGCCGGGGTTTCCCGAAAACACTGCGCTGTTCAATTGCAGGGAAATAAGGTTGTTCTAAATGATTACAGCACCTACGGTACTTTCGTGGATGAAAACCCGGTAAACGGGAAAATGATTTTATTGCTGGGTCAGACGGTCCGGGTCGGAACACCGGGTGAAATACTTAAACTCATTGCGTGTCTGGATAGAGAAACTGATGAAACGTAGATCCGTCAATGTGTTCAACTTAGCCTTTCTGGATATCATTACCTGCGGGTTGGGGGCGATCATCTTTTTGTTTGTGCTGGTAAATGCCAAGAGTTCCGCCCAGCGGGATTCGATTACCTCGGATTTTCGCGCTGAGGTGGATCGCATGGAGCATGAAGTCCTCGAAGGAAAAAAAGATTCAATACAGGCCCGCAATGCCATCGAGCAAACAGAAGTGGCTCTGGTCCGGACACAGGGTCTATCTCGCAGAGTGATCCAAATTCTCGAGGAAAAAAAAATCGAGCTGTCCGACAGACAGGATGACACCCTGTCCACCAAAGCACATGTCAACAAATTAAAAGCCGACCTGAAATCTTTAGAAGAAGAACTCAAGCGACTGAGAGCCGGTGCCAAGACCCAGGACGACATGGGCACCCGACTGCGAAAATTTCCCGGGCACGGGGACCGTCAGTATTTAACCGATTTAAAGATGGGCGGCCGGCGCATATTTATTTTGGTGGATGCTTCAGCCAGCATGCTCGATGAAACGATTGTTGGAATCATCCGGCGCCGCAACCTCAGCTCCAAAGAAAAATTAAAATCAGCCAAATGGCAGCAGGCAGTCGCAACCGTTAACTGGTTGACCACCCAGCTTCCGCAAACAAGCCAATTCCAGATATATGCGTTTAACGAAACTGCCGCCCCTTTACTTAAAGGCACCCAGGGAACCTGGCTGGCGGCCGGTAATGTGGATCAATTAAACCAGGCAGCTGATAATATCCGCAGCGTCGTTCCGCAAAAAGGCACCAGTCTTTTAAATGCGATCACTGCTATGCTTGCTATGAAGCCGGCTCCGGATAACATTTTTTTACTGACGGACGGCCTGCCGACGATGGGGTCAAGCAAACCCTGGCGCAGGCGGGTGTCCGGTAATAAACGGCTAAGTCTGTTTAATGAAGCCATTGGCAAACTCCCGCGGGCCCCGGTCAATGTTATTTTATACCCGATGGAAGGTGACCCGCTGGCAGCCGATGCATATTGGCGCCTGGCGAAGAGCACCCGCGGTTCTTTTCTTTCGCCTTCGAAGGATTGGCCATAGAGAATTGCGGATTTTGGATTTTGGATTGCGGATTTATCGCATGGGGCAAAGTGCATGGCGCATAGCGTAAGGCAAAAATGAGCGTCCCAATTTCGATGGGACTCGAGGAGCGTTCCTTCGGAACTTGAGGCTCAAGGGCAATCATTGCTTAAAGCGCAGCGCTCCTCAAGCGATAGCGCTCTTTAATCCGGGCGCCTTGGGCCATTAACCGTATTGCTTAAAAGGTTGTCGAGACCGCAGCGTTAAAATCATGAAAAAGCAACGGCGTGATATTCAGATTTTCAGCTTATCTTTTCTGGATTGCATTTGCTGCGGATTCGGTGCAGTGATTCTGCTGTTTGTATTATCCAAATTCGCCGAACCGTTGATCATCGAAGAAGTTAAGGTAGATCTGGCGGCCAAAATAATCCGGCTTGAAGAGGAACTGGTGGAAATCCGGGGCGAAACCGCAATACTGAATCGTGACTTAGCGGCCAAAAAGGAGCAACTGTCGGAAGAAAAGATCCGACTGGCAAGACTGCAGGGAGACCTGTCGAAAATCAAGGGTCAGTTTGCGGGGTCAAAAGACACTGCCCAGGTACAAAATATTATTGAAGGCAAACTGGCCCGCGCCATGCAGGAGTTAACCGAAGAGATGCGGCGTATGCTGAAAACTCAGCCCCGTAAAATGGACCGCTCCATCGGCGGCATTCCGGTAGACAGCGAATATATTATCTTTATTATTGATACCTCCGGCAGCATGCAGCGCAACGCCTGGGCGCTGGTGCAGAAAAAATTAAGAGAAACCCTGAATGTATACCCGAAAGTCAAAGGCATTCAGATAATGAACGATATGGGCGAATACATGTTTTCACAATATCGGGGCAAGTGGATTCCCGACACACCGGCCCGCCGCCGGGCCATTATTTCCAGGCTCAGCACCTGGCGCGCGTTCAGCAACAGCAGCCCTGTTGAGGGCATCACAGCTGCCATCAGAACATTTTATTCAACGGATAAGAAAATAAGCCTGTTTGTTTTTGGTGATGAATTCAGCGGGCATCGGATTCAACCGGTCATCGACACTGTGGATCGCATCAACAAACGGACAAAAGACGGGTCCCGGCGAGTCCGGATACATGCCGTCGGTTTTCCGGTGGTGATGGCAAAAACCCGTGTGCGCGGCAACACCGGCGAGCGTTTTGCCACCTTAATGCGCATTTTGTGCCAGAAAAACGGCGGCACCTTTGTGGGGCTAAACAGTACGAGGCCGTAGAAAGGTTTCAGGTGTCAGGTTTCGGGTGTCAGAATACAGAGGTCAGAAGACAGATGCAAAAAACTGGAGAATGAATACTTTATCTGACTTCTGTTTTCTGTCCTCCGTCATCTGTCTTCGGCTCGGCTGAGCTCGTCGCAAGCTGTTATCTAACCTCTGAACCTGGAACGTTGAACCTGGAACCAGGCGGCTGACACCCGAAACCAGGAATTAATATAGAAACTGCAAATTAAAACATAAAAGCGACAAACCATATGGATCTATCCTGTCCCAAATGCAGCAAACAGCTGCCGG
>CBDUUO010000291.1:0-4682 GCA_965370395.1 uncultured bacterium | reverse complement strand
ATCGTCAAAAACAGCATGATATCACAGGTGATGCCGTTTCTTTGATATTCTCAATATATCTGGACTGGGGTGATATTTGGTTTTCTGGTAAGATATCTGCAATTTCAGGTAGCACATTATCGAAGATGCCTTTGCTTTAATAAGATATCTCCTGTTCGATTAGTATAATTACCATTAATTTTGGTTCCACCACCTGCTATTAGTCATCGTTTCTACCTATTAAAATTTTATCGATTGATAAAAGGGGGCAAGCATGGAGAATTATAAGCTTTGTCTCAAACATTTTTTTCTCCGATATTTATTTAGCATACCTGTGATCGTTATGCTTTTTGCATGTGCGGGAGAAAAAATGTCTGTGGAACAAGCTAAACAGGTTACGGTTTCCATGAGCGAGGAAGCTTTTGTGCCGCCACCGCGTCGCATTGATGATATTCTATCAATACTCGATCAACCCGGTCAATTTGACAAAGAAATAACTGAAAAGCATCGAGCCATAGCGGACGCATTGCCTCCCAATACGGAGAACGCAAAAACACTTTACCCTTTTTATCTCAAACGCGGACAGGCAGCTTTTCAAATTTTCCGTCATAATCAAGCGCTGGAGGATTTGCGAAAGGCCCTGCATTTTTCTCGGTTAGCAAAAATCAGTGATCCTTTTGTTTTACAGTATTTAGGCTCAATTGAACGTTATGTCGGCAACTATAAGCGCGGCATCGAACTTCTGGAACTCAGTTTAGCTTTAGAAAAGCGATGCCCAACTTATCATCAATTAGTAAAAGCCTATACTTGGCTTGGCGATTTGGATACCGCAGAAAGAATAAAAAATGTCGGGGTCAGATTCTGCGACCGTCCCGATTGGTGGGGGGGCAAAAACATTCACACGCCGATTATGAAGGCAACGGTTTTAGAGGCTAATGGGAGGCTAATAGAGGCAGAAAAGCAATGGAGAAGTCGTTTAAAAAATGCTGCTCTTGTGAAAAATGAGTACCCTGCACCTTTCATTAATAGCAGAAATGATTTGGCTAAAAATCTTAAGAAACAAAATCGTTTGATAGAAGCCGAACAAGAGCTGCGTTCGGTTATCAGGGCAGCCATTGGGCATGCCGGCAAAGAATCCGAGTACACTGGAGCAATAATTACCCGATTAGGAGAAATTCTCCAAAGACAGGGTCGATTGAAGGATGCGGAGAGACTTTCAAAGGTCGGAAGGGGCATTATTGAAAAATCTGAAATTTCGCATGATTCTTATTTTGTCGGTCTAGCGCGAATTTTATATGGCAGCATTTTAACCGACCAGTATAAATACGCTGAAGCATGGAATGAGTTTAACCTGGCCCGGAAAGATCTGCAGCACAATCAGTATTTTTATAAGAAGGTGTTTGCACTCAATCCAAATCTGATACTTTCTCTGATAAAAACCGGCCAAACCGAAGAAGCCCTCCAACTTATTTCTGCTGC
This sequence comes from uncultured bacterium, assembly GCA_965370395.1. Taxonomy (GTDB): domain Bacteria; phylum Desulfobacterota; class Desulfobacteria; order Desulfobacterales; family JAHEIW01; genus JAHEIW01. The sequence continues at coordinate 3,224 of CBDUUO010000291.1, read as the reverse complement.
TTATATGATCTACCAGAAAAACTTCGGAACAACTCATTACCTGACTGCTGAAGTATTGGCTCTTCGTGGCATGGCCTTCTTTAGCCAAAAAAACTTCGAACAAGCCGCAGACGATTTTTCAAAATCGATTCCAATGATGCTGAGCGCCAATATCACTTCTGAAGGCGATTACTCCACCCGGCAGAGATTTAAACTCATTATAGAAACTTACATCGATCTTTTAGCTCAAATACATGGGAGTCATCTGGAAAAAGAGCTTAAACTCAACGCACCCGCGGAAGCCTTCCGGTTGGCCGATGCTGTCCGCGGCCAGGTGGTGCAAAGCGCTCTGGGCGCGAGCGGTGCAAGGGTAGCAGTCGAAAACGCTGCTCTTGCTGATCTCGTAAGAAGGGAACAGGACACCTATCATCAAATCAAGGCGCTACAGTCCATCCTCAGCGATACGCTTGCAGCTCCGGAGGTTCAGCGCGATCCGTCCGCCATTGAGAAACTGACAGCAAAACTAGATACTCTGCGCAGGGTGCGACAAACCTTGCTCGAAGAAATCAAAAGACAATTCCCTAAATATTCAGATTTCACCAATCCGCAACCGGCAACCATTTCCATGGCGAAGAAACATTTACTGCCCAATGAAGCCCTGATTTCTATTTACACAACCGATGATCATTCTTACGTGTGGGCCATTCCTTTCGATGGTGAGATAAAATTTTCTAGATCAAATATGGGCAAAAAGGAAATAACCCGGATCGTAAACCAGCTGCGCAAAGCACTTGCTCCTGATCCAAAGACATTAGGAGATATCCCCGCATTTGATCTTCAACAGGCTTATGAGCTTTATAACCATCTTTTCAAACCTGTGGAGGCCGCCTGGAAAGAGGTCCAGCATCTGATCATTGTTGCCCATGGCCCATTGGGCCAGTTGCCTTTCGCGATATTGCCCACTTTACCGACAAAGCTTCAGGAAGAAGATATCCTGTTTGCAAACTATCAGACGGTCCCCTGGCTGATCCGCAAAGTATCCATCACCCGGCAACCGTCGGTATCTTCTTTTGTCACGTTTCGAAGTCTTCCTCAGGGAAATCCTGAACGCAAAGCCTTTGCCGGTTTTGGCGACCCGTTTTTTAACAAAGCCCAGGCTGGGGCTAAAAAAGAAATAGCTATTAAAAAATCCAGGGTTGCCAGTCTGCAAGAGCCTTTGCATGTTCGCGGCATCCGCATCACTGATGTCGGCAACCTGGACAACGAAGCCATCACTTCCAGCCATCTGGGAATGCTCAACCGCCTGCCGGATACATCGGATGAAATTTTAAGTATTGCCAATGCCCTAAATGCGGATCCCGAAAAAGATGTTTTTTTGGGAATACGCGCTTCTGAACAAATGATCAAAACCATGGATTTATCCGACCGGCGCGTGATTGCCTTTGCCACCCATGCGCTGGTGCCCGGAGATCTGGATGGACTCAACCAGCCGGCTTTAGCACTTTGCTCACCTGAAGTAACCGGCGAAAAGGAAGATGGCCTGCTCACTCTTGGAGAAATCTTAAAGCTTAAGCTCAATGCCGACTGGGTGGTGCTTTCAGCCTGTAATACCGGCGCTGCTGATGGTGCCGGTGCAGAAGCCGTATCGGGTTTGGGACGCGCCTTTTTTTATGCCGGCAGCCGGGCGATTCTGGTTAGCATGTGGCCGGTTGAGACCACCTCGGCCAGACAGCTGACCAGCAAGTTATTTGAATATCAAAAGAAAGATAAAACCCTCTCGAGGGCAGGCGCTTTGCGACAATCCATTTTGGCCCTGAAGGATGGTCCGGGGATAAAAGACCCGGCCACCGGTAAAATTGCGGCCAGCTATGCCCACCCGTTTTTTTGGGCCCCCTTTATCATAGTAGGAGAAAGCGGCAGTAATGCCAATTGAAGTTCGAATAGTAAAATATTGTACTTGAACCCTTTACCTATAAAATACTGATATCCGCATAATAACACAGGCTTCATCGCAGTTCTAAAACCTGCGATATCTCCAACTAATCAAAGGTTTTTAGGGCCATAAAAAAGTTGTGATATCGTCAAAAATGGGAATGATATCACAAGTTTCACGTTTTAGTGATATTCTCAATAAATCACCAGTTCAGTGATATTTGGTTTTCTGGCAAATATGAAATTTTGCGGTATGAGGAGCAACCGCAATATGTAGTGCCTACCGCTTTAATGAAAAGAACCATTGACAGGACCATATTCATCGTATTATGCATACCACAATGTCGTATTTTTCATTTATTGGCCTCTAACCTCCTGATTTGAGGTAGGGAGTAGGCACTAAGTGTTTTGACATATATGAGTTTGATAGCTCGAAGTACGAGGAAGCCCTTGACTATCTGCACAGCGGCGTTGCCGCCTTTTATGACGTGCCAGGCTTCACTTATGAAATAGAACGCTGGTTTGATGAGCAGGAAGCAATGGATTTCATGGCGAAATACATGTCAAAATAGCATAAAGACCGGCAGGATCTGCTATAGATCCCGCCGTATCATTTTCAATTTATTTAATTTGGCTGCCAAGGAGGAAACCATGTCAAAAGTAGTTCACAGATCACACATCACCATTACAAGAGAGAAGGGTCCTACACGTAAAGCTGAAATAGAGGGTTTTAGTGAGCCCGTTTTTTATGGTGTCCACGGGGGTATCAAGGACTTTTATAAAGTTGAGCCCGAGGAGGAGCACGCAGCCACCTTGGATCATATCGTCGGTGCGGTTGGCGGCTGAATGATGGGCACACTGGCCGCGGTGCTGGCCGGAAAAAAGATTCGAACCTTTCAAGACCGTTACAAGGCAACAGTTTTCGGTGATATTGAAGATGTTAATGGCGTGCTCAAAATCACGCGTATTAATGTTGACTATTGGCTAAAGCTTCCAAAGGATAAGCGGCAGGAAGCCGAGGAAGCGTTGAACAACTATCTCAACTTGTGTCCGGGGGCGCAAAGCGTGATCGGTTGCATCGATATCAATCATACGCTGACCATGGAAGATTCACCGGACTAGAGGTATTTACTTTGAAAAAGGCGCACCTGCACGTAGCGTGTAAAATTTGAAGTGCCTCCGCTCATCACAATCATAGGGTAAAAATGCAAGCCTGTGCGTTGATGTCTATTTTTTCAATCCAGAAAAATCACTTGATGGACCATACCTTAGCATTGTCCAAAAACGCTTGCGATATCACTTTGAAACATGTA
>CBDUUO010000290.1:0-4719 GCA_965370395.1 uncultured bacterium | reverse complement strand
CAAGACAGTGAAAATATTCCAATACAATTTTTTTGCCACAAAATACACAAAAATAGCAACTAAGGTACTAATAATGTTATGGCTCGACAACTCCTGATCCTTTCATTATACCGGTTTGCAATCACTTGTGCTTGAGTTCAGAAACTGCATTCATCATCAGCACTACCGGGGCTAGGATAATATGCATCAATTGGCTAAAGGGTAAATAGGCGATAAATGCGCCGGTCAAGATGGCATGGAGGTACCACACGTAGCCATAGACATCGGTTAACCCGGTCATAGCCGATAACAACCAGCTGATCATGAAACCGATTGGGGCATAACCCGAACCGGGCGGTGTACCGGTCATGGCGATCCGCATACCTTCCAATAAAAAACCGACCAGCACAATTGCGCCGATCAAGCCCAAAGCCAAACGGTCCTGTTTCGGCACGCCGGGCTTGCGATCGGCTTCAGCAGCCGCTCCCCGGAAAAATGCCATTGCGATGCCTATGGCGATCATCACTCCGGTTAAATCATACAGGAAAGCGGTTGCAGGGTGGTTTTTATTCACCATGGCCCAGGCCGGCGGCCAGTCCTGCAACCATGTGGAGGCAAAAAGCCCAACAATGCCCCATCCAGATCGAATGACAAAGGGAATGAAGATCAGGCTGTGGATCATCCAGCGCTTTACCGAACGTTTGTATAGTCTTCTTTGCAGAAAAACGTCGTAGAACAGGGCCTTGATGATCTGAACAAATTTGGTCGAAAAAACCGTTTTAACCGTTGAGGTTAACAGGGTTGTGATTTTTCCAATCGACCCTGCCGTGTCGGCCCCCACAACAGACCCTGACAGCCAGAGAGAAGCGGCCATAAAAAAACCGACCAGAAAAACAAGCAGGGTGGTAATGGTGGTCGTATCGCCCACTGAAAAAGTCGCCCCATGGCAGGGCATGCATACAATGCTCTTGGGCGGCAGGATCATGGATGCCGCGCCGACCCGATTTCCTTTAAAGTGGCACCTTGTGCAGGCCGCATCATCATCATGGGCATTCATGTTGTGAATGGTGGAAACCATTCCGGGTTTGGCAGCGGCTTTTTCCCAGCGTACAGCCTTTGTTTCGGAATCCTTCAGCAGCACCACGTCCTCCAGGTGACATGCCTGGCAGGTTACCCCGCTGTGGGCATCATGGACCAGCTTTTCTTCGTGGGGTGTATGACACTGGCGACAATCTCTCTGGGGTTGGCTGCCGTGGCCATATTCGGCCGACTTGGGATGGCAAGCCGTACAGTCGATTTTCGCGTGGGTAGTTGATGCGTATCGCAATCGATCCAACAAAGGCGGTGCCCCTGATTTTTTCTGATCGTCTTTTGCTTTTTCTGCACCATGACAGTGGAAACAAAATTCAGCAATTTTTTGTACCCGTTTAGGATCCTTTTTTTCTATGGCTTGATGGCAGGACAGACAAGCCAGGTCATCTTCGGGGGGAGACGGCAATTCTTCAGATAAGGCTGTACTCGCAGTATCTTTATCCGGTTTTTTCGTTTCCGGGTAATGCGGATCGTGACAGTTAATACAGTCCCTATATTTTTCAAGTTCGTCAACTTGCTCCTCGCCATGAACGCCTTCCTCAAGGTTATCTTGAATCTCTTCATGGCAAGCCAAGCACGATTCCATATCAAAGAAATCGTTAAGGCTTCTATTTACATGGTCGGGATTTGGATGAAGCTTTTGCTCGGCGATATCCTCATGACAATCTATGCAAGTATTTTCGCCATGGCCTGAATTGTAAAATTTTCTGATATCAATCCACCACCCAGCCTCAGCCATCTGCACCATTGCTGCAAAGATTAATACATTCAGTGCTAAAAAAAACTTTATTTTTCTAAGTGTTCGTACGGTAAGATGGGCTCTAGGCGGAATATTCATTTTGCCCTAACATTTCATTGTATCGCACTAAGTTCAAGGGGGAAATTGAAAATTATCTGCGAAACGATCAAAACATCCGATTGAAATCTATGCCGAAGCTTTACAGCGGTAACCTTATTCCGAAGGTGAAACCTTTATTTACAACCGCTAAAGATATTGCTATGCTTGCCATGCACAAACCTGTTCACTTCTTAAAAGCGTTGAACCTTTTCCGTCTGCCGGCGGCTTTCAGAGGAGGCTCAATATGTTTTACTGCCAAAGCAGATCCATCCATTTATTTTTCTTTCTTAATACTTACTTTAAAGGATAGACATTATGGAAGACATTCATAAAATTTTTAGCCAGTTTAAAGAAGAATTTCCTGAAATCCATGAAAAACACGAAGCCTTGGGAAAAGAAGTTCATGAAAAGGGCGGGCCTTTAGACGGAAAAAGTCGGTGGCTGATTAAGATGGCTATTTCCGGTGCCTGCAACCATAAACGCGCGCTTGAGACCCATATTCGCAAAGCCCGGGCAGCGGGCATTAACGAGGATGAAATCAAGCATGCCTTACTGTTGTTGATACCGACGGCCGGTTTTCCGGCATTTATGAAATCCTATGCGGTGCTTAAGAGCATCAAATAAAGGGGCATATCCATCAATTAAATTTCAATGAACTAAAACATCATTCGAGTTAATACCACTTTGTCAGTTGTCCGTTGTGAGTCGTCAGTTGTGCATCGAATTTTTACAACGGACGACGGACAACACACCACGGCCGCTTTGTTTAAAGGTGATCAAGTGAAGCCCACTTCAAAACAGGATATGCGGGATCTCATTATCAGATTTTTTTCTTTTATCCGGGTTGATATCTGGCGAATTCGATTGGCCGATCTCCCTTTCGGAAAATCCTTCCTGATCAAGCAGCTGCGAATCATCATCCTGGCATTTCGCGGCTATGATGAAGACCGCTGTTTGCTGCGGGCCTCCTCTTTGACTTTTTACACCCTTCTTTCGATCGTTCCGGTCGCAGCCATGTTTTTTGGCATTGCCAAAGGTTTTGGTTTTGCGAAACGACTGGAAAAGGAGCTTTTCGAAAAATTTCCAGGACAGGAAGAAGTTTTAAGCCAGGTCATCAATTTTGCGAATTCACTGCTGGAGCAGACCCAGGGCGGTCTCATAGCCGGTATTGGGATGCTGGTTCTTTTCTGGGCGGTACTAAAGGTCCTCGGGCATATTGAAATGGCTTTAAACCATATCTGGGAAATAAAGGAGCAACGAAGCTGGGGCCGAAAATTCGGTGATTATCTGTCGATCATGCTGATTTCTCCGGTTCTGGTGCTGATGAGCGGCAGTGCGACCGTTTTTATCACAACCCAGGTTGAACACATCACCCAGAAAGTGGCGTTGCTGGGCGTTTTTAGTCCGCTGATTTCTTTTTTGTTGAAATTTATGCCCTATGTCTTGATCTGGGTTTTGTTTACTATTCTCTATATTATTATGCCCAATACCAAGGTGAATTTTAAGGCAGGCTTGCTTGGCGGGGTGGTTGCCGGGACACTTTACCAGATTGCCCAGGGGGCTTATATTAGCTTTCAAATCGGTGCTGCCAGATACAACGCCATTTACGGGAGTTTTGCCGCTCTGCCGCTGTTTTTGATGTGGATTCAGATCAGCTGGTGGATTGTTCTTTTCGGTGCCGAGCTGTCCTTTGCCAATCAAAATGTGGATACCTATGAGTATGAGCCGGATTGCCTGAAAGTAAGTTCCGGCTTTAAGAAGCTGCTTACCTTGCAAATTGCTCAATTGTTGGTCAAAAAATTCGCAAATGGCGACAAACCATTAACGGATATACAGATTTCAGGCCAGTTAGAAATGCCGATTCGCCTGGTGCACAATATCCTATTCGATCTGGTTGCGAGCGGCCTGGTTTCAGAGACCAAAACAAAAATCGACAAGGAACTTGCCTACCAGCCGGCCCGCGACATCAATAAACTGACCATTCAGTACGTTCTCGAAGCACTCGAACAAAGCGGGATCGATACCATACCGGTGGCTAAAACCGCGGATCACCAGGCGCTGTCCGATACGCTGAAGAACTTCAGCGATGCCATGGAGAAGTCGCCGGCTAATAAGCTGCTAAAAGATATTTAAAAGCAAGTGAACTAAAGTGAACTAAAGTGACTAAGGTGAACTAAAGTTTGGAGTGCCTAAAGCCCGCCCTCGCGCTATAAAATACTATCATGTGATTACTTCAGTTAACGGTGCAGGATTTCGAGCAATCCATTAAATCTGTAATCAAGGTCTGGGCCAGGGTTAAGGTATCGCTTCGCTCAATCATCTATGAAAATGATCGTTCGACCCAGAGGCTCTCGACGGGCAGAATTCCAAAACTTTAGGCATTTTAGATATCACTTTAGTCACTTTAGATCACTTTCTATTGATTTGCTTACCACGAATACCCCCAGCCACTACCAGCGTTTAAAAAACTTCCCACTGAATTTTTAAAGAATATACCTATACGTCTTTTTAAGCCGATAACTATCTGGATTGGATTCGTGGCTGAGTTGCTACTTGTTTTTTATTGACACAGCTTCATTCAGAAGGGTATTGATTTATACCGGTTGTCATAAATATGTTCCGTTTGCCAGATTTGCTAACAAGCGAGATAGTGGTGTGTAACGGTTTGAAATTATTATAAAAGAAGACAACCGCTATATTGTTGATTATGGACAATGCCTCATGGCACAAACGCAAAACGACCCATTGGCACAACTGGTAACCGATGTATTTGCCGCCCTATTGGCCCGATCTCAACCCCATAGAGCGCA
>CBDUUO010000289.1:0-4723 GCA_965370395.1 uncultured bacterium | reverse complement strand
GCCACCCTGGTTAATCAGATTGCCAATGCCCTCGGTCAGGCCGTCGACAAAGACACCCACCCGGTTTTAGATGCCCGCTTGCTGGACGGGACCCGGGTTTGTGCCGTTTTATCCCCGGTATCCACAAGGGGCACCTGCATAACTTTTAGGATTTTTCCCGAAAAACCCATCACCGCTGATTTTTTGATTAAAAAAGGTTCGCTAACCGCCGAAATGCTGGAATTTTTAAAGCTGGCCGTCATTTGCCGCTGCAACATCCTCATTAGCGGCGGCACCGACTCGGGCAAGACCACATTGCTAAATGTTCTTTGCGGCTACATACCGAAAAAGGACCGCGTTTTAAGCGTTGAAGATACCCGCGAGCTTCAAATTGACAATGAAAACCACATCCCCCTGGAGGCCCCCACACGCCGCAAAAAAAAAGGCGGTCAAATCGTTGACTTGGCGTTTTTGATCAAGACCTGCCTTCGCAAAAACCCCACCCGGCTCATTGTGGGTGAAATTCGGGACGCGAAGGCAGCGACCGCATTTTTACACGCGATAAACACCGGTCACAGCGTGTGTTCGACCATCCACGCTAACGGCCCAAACGATGCGTTAACCCGGATTCAAACGCTGGTAGCAGGCGTAGGCGAATTGCCATTTGATGTCGTAAAATCTCAAGTGCGCACCAATATAAATCTCATCGTACATGCCGAGTCCACCCCCAACCAGGGCCGCCGGGTGGTTTCAATAAACGAAATAAAAGACGGCCAAACCGTTGAGCTTTGGCGCTGGTCCTATCGTCAGGGCGTTCATGTCCGGCAAAGCGGCGAATCAACTATTTATCAACGATTAGAAAAGTTCGGCTTGGATATGAAAAACTAAAATGGAAGAATTAAACGAGGATCAAAAGCAGGCATTTAAGCAGGTCAAGGTATTGACCTCAAGGGATGAATATTTCGGGATCCCCTCGAAAATTTTCTATAATATTATCGCGTTTTCAATCGGGCTGGGGGTTCTTCTTCGCTCGCCGCTGGTTTCCATAGTTTTTTTGATCATTTTGGGCCTTCCCGCCTATCACATACACCGAAACGATCCATTTGCATTAAAGATATGGGCCAGGGCGATCACCAGGCGCTACGGCCGCTGGTGTGCCGGGCGTGCCGAGCGCCGGTCAATCATAATACTTGAAAAGGAGGATTAGAAAATGAAAAACAAAAGCATTTTGATCGTCTCTTTGATCATATGCGCCGTTTGGGTTTCAACACCCATTTACGCCGGCTACGATATCGGCGGCGCATCAGCCGGTATTTTTTCAAAGCTGACCGAATTTTTGCAAGACGTGGTGGATTTTCTTGACGGACCGGCGGCAGTGGCGATTGTCGTCATTTCCATTATTGCAGCGATTGTGCTTTGGAACGTGGCGCCGGGGCGCTCCGAATGGGTTGGCCGCACATTTAGAGCGGTGGCTTCGGCTATATTCCTGCTGGATATCGGGCTTATCATTAATTACCTCAGAACTTAATTAAAAGCATGGCGAAAAACGGTCCGATAACAGACATGCACCAGGAGTACGGCCTATTCAAGCGCCATTGCCTCACCAAAAAAGGCACCCTCATTGGCGGCATTGAGCTAGACGGCCGCGATCCGGATGGGCTTACCGAAAGTGATTTCACAGCGCTGTCATTGATTGCCCGATCGATCTATCAGAATTTGCCCGATTCCATCAGATCCATTACGCAATATTATATCCACTACGAAGGGGCCAATATAAGTATCAAAAGGCGCAAAAACCCCGTATCTGATGTTTTGTCCAAAAATCGGCAGCGCTTTTTAAACGAGCAAAACTTAAGCACCTCAAAAATTCTCCATTTTTTTGAAGTCAACCCGAATGAAAACTTAACCAGGCTCAACCCCGTTGATATATTTAAACACCTGGTTCTTTCGATTAAAAACCCCAACAGCCGGCAGATTGTCAGCCGTTACTTTTCAACCGATAAATCAATTGTTTTGTATCATGATGATTTGCAGCGGCAAAGCGCAGAACTTGACGACGTCTTAGAAGAATTTAAAGGCCGCTGGGAATCCATTTTTAATTCCCGGATCCTTAAGGCCAACCAGCTCTGGGCTTATTTTAGATTTTTTGCCAATTTAGACCCTGCTTTGCTCACAGACGCTTTAAGTGAAAGTGTGCCTGCCGAGCAATGGGATTTGCTGCTGGCCGAAGGCGACCGCTATCCCGTGGTGATAGACAACCAGGATTTTTTGAAGTTTCAGGGTCTAAAAAACTCCTATGCACGGATATTGGCGGTGACCCGTTTGGGTGAAAACGAAGTCGGCCGGGGCCTGTGGGGTGCCAAGGCACACGCCCCTATCCGGCAAAAGGGCAATTACATTTTGATGATGCGCTTTAGCCCCATGAGCAAAATACGGCAAGCCATGATGTTTAGCTCCAAAAAAAAGGAGCTGCAGCGCAAAAACTTAAATCTTTATGACGTATTTCGAGGAATGGGGGAGCAGGCAGCGGCAAGCGGCAGCCGTTATGATCATCTAAAGCCGGCGATAAAGAAAAAAATGCAAGAGCTTGAAGAAGCCGAAACACTGGAGGAACGTTGGGGCCATGCGCATGCCGGCGCCCTGGTCTTTGATCGCTTGCCGCAAAAAATAAACCGGACCGCCAAGGTTTTAAGAAAAAGTATGATCCAGGCCGGCCTTAGCATCGTCGCAGAAAGCATCGACCTGCCCGACGCTTACAAAACGTTTTTGCCCGGTGGCCGGGAAAGCTCGATGCGGGATTTGCAAATCAACTCAACCCAATTTGGAGCCGCTACCCATCTCTATAAGCCCTCAGAGGGCCAAATTACCGTGGATGACCTGCAGGGCGAAGAAGCGCAATACATTTTCAATAGCGCTGACGGCTCACCGTTTTATTTTTCCCCCTTTACCGGGGGCCGCGGTGTGGTGATCGGCGTGGGGCCGATTAGAAGCGGCAAGAGTTTTACCAAAAACACGCTGGGCTCTCATTTTGTAAAATACGGCGGGTTTTACCGTGCCATTGATATCGACCCGGGCAGCGAGACGCTGGCCCAGTTTTTCGGCCAAGACGGGGCTGTTTTCAGAATAGGGCAGGGCAACCTTGGATTTAATCCCTTCGCTGCTGCTAAGGGGCCGGAAGATTTCGCATTTATCAGCCATCTGAAAAATACCGTCATTGAAATGCTCAAGAAAAACGAAAACGAGCAAATGCGGACCGTCGAAATATTCGAGCAGCAGCAGCTTGACAAAGCGATTGTGGCCACCCTCAGGCTGCCAAAAGAGCTCCAGCGCTTTTCAGCCATGGTGAACCATTGCCCGGTGGAATTTCAGCAGAAATTAAGCCGCTGGTACGGCACCGGTATGCATGCGGCCCTTTTCGACCAGCAAAAAGATGCGGTCGGGTCTCTAGAAAAGCCGGTGGTGGCATTTAACCTGTCAGGGGTTAGAGATGATCCGGCCCGCTTCCCGTTGACCATGGCCGAAATCTTTTACCGGGTAACGCAGATGTTTGAGGACCCGAATTTTCGCAGTGTGCCCAAGTACCTGGACATCGACGAAGCCCACGCCCTGCTTAAAATCCCCTATGTTTGTGATTATATCATACGGTCTGTGCGCACCTGGGGCAAATGGCTGGCCGGCATCGGGCTGTGGTCCCAGGATCCAAACGAGTTTCGCAAGATCGAAGACTGGAGCGCTTTAAGGTCGGCGGCCTCCACGTTTTTCTTTATGGCGGATCCCACCGCCGATGCACGGTTGTATAAAGAAACCTTTGATCTGACCGGCGGTGAAATCGAAGCCATCCGCGGCATGAGGCCCAAACGCGAGGCGTATATCATCCAGCGGGACCTTGGCGTTTCTAAAAAAATTGAGGTTGTGGTGGAGCCCGAGCAGCACGTTATAAGCACATCGAGACCTTCTGAGGCCGATATCCGCCAAAAACTGATTGAAAAATTTGGCGTGGAAAAAGGCATCCAGGCTACGGTTAAGGAATTGCATCTAAAAGACAAACTGGAAAGGGCGGCGTAAAATAAAAAATAGCGCTTCTGAGAGGCCGAATTTCAGGCGATATCGAACTAATGCAGGGTGCACTTTAAGGTCACAAAATGCGACCTTAAAATCTGACCAGACACAAAGAGTTTTATAAAAGAAAATGGGAAATCTCATCTCCGTTGAGGACATTGAAAAGCGGATCTATTTCATTCGTAGCGTCAAGGTGATGTTGGACAGAGACCTGGCAAAGCTTTACGGGGTTGCCACAGGTAATCTCAATAAGGCCGTTACGCGGAATATCGATCGATTCCCGGCCGATTTTATGTTCCGGCTCAATAGGGCGGAGTTTGATGACTTGAAATTCCATTTTGGAACATCAAGTTGGGGCGGTACCCGCAAACTTCCCAGGGTTTTCACCGAGCAAGGCGTAGCCATGCTTTCCAGTGTTTTGCGAAGCAAGAGAGCGATTCAGGTAAATGTCCAAATTATGCGGGCTTTTTTGAAGCTTCGCCATATGATCATCGATCATGCAGAGTTAAAACGTGAGCTGGCCGAGCTGCGAAACCAAACCGATGAACGCTTCCAGATCGTTTTTACGGTCCTCGATAAATTGGTAAGCGAAGAGGAGGAATCAAAAATAAAGATCGGTTTTGTTGAGGACAAAGAAAAGAAAGGCAAATAACCTCAAACCAGGAAACCAAAGAATCTTGAGATC
>CBDUUO010000288.1:0-4727 GCA_965370395.1 uncultured bacterium | reverse complement strand
ATTTCGCTTGTTAGCAAATCTGGCAAACGGAACATATTTATGACAACCGGTATAAAAACTAAAGGAGGGACAAAAAATGAAGGTTTTTGCTATCATCAAGAGAGGTTGGGCGGGGGCATCAATCATGGCTTTGGCAATGGTCATTATTATGGCTTACGGCCATGCGGTACAGGCTGAACCGATTAAAATCGGTCTCATGGCGCCATTGACCGGACCGGCCGCCGCAGATGGTCTGTCTGTTAAGCAGTCCTGTGAGATGCTGGTCGAGAATATTAATGCCGCCGGCGGTATTAATGGGAACAAGATCAAACTGATTGTATACGATGACCAGTTTGATGCCAAGCAGGCGGTAATCGTTGCCCATAAGATGATCGAGGGTGACAAGGTTGTGGCTGGCGTCTCAGGCTCTTACTCATTTACAAGTCGGGCCGCCGCTCAAGTATTCCAAGAGTATAAGGTGCCTTTTTCTGTGGGCTATGCCGTTCACCCGGCCGTAACTGCCGGTGGACCCTATGTTTTTAGGGTTACCATTTTAGGTCACGTTCAGGGCAAGGCCGGTGGCATGGCCGCGGCCAAGCTGATGGGAGTCAAGACGGTCTCCATGCTGATTCAGGACAACGACTTTGGTCAGTCTCTGGCAAAAGGCTTTCGAATGTATGCTGAAAAATTGGGTGTTAAAATCGTTTCGGCCGATAAGTTTAAAATGGGGGAAAAGGAGTTCTCGCCTGTCCTGACAAAAATAAAAAAACTCAACCCCGACCTCATCTACAATACCGCTTACCCACACGACGGCGCTCTTATTCTCAAGCAGGCTGCTGACCTGGGTATTAAAGCCAAACAGATGGGATCTGAAGGCCTGGATAGCACCATCGGTTTTTTGGAAGTGGCGGGTAAGGCAGCCGAAGGAATTGTTATTACTACCAACCTGGATCGGGACTCGACGGTACCGATTACCCGAAAATATTTGGATGGCTATGAAAAGAAATATGGGGTCGCTCCAGACATGACCGGTGCATCGACCTACGATGCCTTATTGATGATTATTGATGCAATCAAGAAGGTTGGAACAGATTCTGAAAAGATCATTCAGGCATTTCGAACCATGAAGGGCTGGCAGGGCGTTACGGGTAAGATTCAGGAGTTTACGCCGAATGGAGAAGTTATAAAAGATGTGGAACTTCAGGTCGTCAAAGGCGGAAAGTTCCGACGTTTCGGCGTAATCAGTGATCAAAAAGTATTGCAGCCATAAAACTTGATTCCACTCCGAGGGGCCTATCCATCTCCTCGGAGTGGATGCATCAGCCATATAGCCATCTTGATTGAATTTGGATAAGGTCAAATGCTTCAGCAGGTCGTCAACGGCATCATTATCGGAAGTTTGTATGCCCTTATAGCGGTGGGGTTGACGATGGTGTATGGGATTTTGCGTATTTTGCACATCGCTCACGCAGCGGTGTTCGTATCCGGGGCCTATCTCGGCCTGGTCGTTTACACCTACACGCAAAGCCTGATATTGGCTTTAATTTTGGCCGCCGTGGGCTGTAGTATATTTGGCTGGTTGATTCAACGTTTCTTATATACCCCGCTTTTGACAGAAGCCCGCATTGTCCCCCTCATTGCTTCAGTGGGTCTTTTTATATTATGTGAGGATTTGTTTCGGCTCCTGGGAGGGCCGTATATCCGCGCCTTTAAAGTTGATCTGTGGTTTGACAAGCTCATATTTTTTGACACCGTTGTGACCGCGCATCAATGTTTGATTGTCATCGGCACCGCTGCCTGTCTGGTGTCTGTTTACTTTTTGATTAACCGCACAAAACTTGGCCTTGCCTGGCAAGCTACCGCTCAGGATATGGACACCGCCAAAGCCATGGGCATCAACATCAAGCAGGTGATCAATTTTAACTTCATTATCGCTTCTTCAATTGCAGCAATCGCAGGGGTTCTAACGGCGATCAACTATAATTCAGTTTTGCCGACCATGGGTTCGGTGCCGGCTTATAAGATGTTCGCTATTGTCGTTTTGGGAGGACTGGGTTCTATCCCGGGGACCATTGCTGCCGGCCTAATCATCGGTATGGCAGAAACCATCATGTCGGCCTACTTCGGGTTCATCATGCCCCGCGATGCGATCGCATTCTCGGCAATGATATTAATCTTGATCTTCCGGCCGCAAGGCCTCTTTGGAAAGGGAGTATAAGCCGTTATGGGTTTGGGTTACCTCACCACCATCGGCACCTTTGTGGGTATCTATATTATTCTGACGTTATCGCTGAATATTATATCCGGTTATGCCGGCCAGATCTCTTTGGGCCATGCCGCCTTTTTCGGCATCGGTGCCTACACTTCGGCTTTATTGACCCTTAAGGTGGGCTTCTCATTTTGGCTGGCTTTGCCGGCGGCCATGATAGTTGCCGGATTTATCGGCGCGGGGGTGGGAATTATCTCTCTTCGAATCAAAGGGGACTTTTTAGCGGTAACGACCATTGGCATCAATTTCGTCATCGTAACGGTTTTTGAGTACTCTGATTTTTTCGGTGGTGCCTATGGCATTATGGGCATCCAATATCCCATGCTTTTTGGTCTTAAGATCAGCAAGTTTTACTATCTCATGCTCGTATTTTTTTTCGTTGTTGTTACGGCATTTTTTTGTTTTTTGATCTCCAAATCCTGGATCGGTCTTGCATTAGAGACGATCAGAGAAGACGAGGATGCGGCTGAGGCCTCGGGTCTTAACTGTGCTAAATTCAAAATTATTGCTTTTGCTATGGGTTGTGCATTTGCGGGGCTGGCGGGGGTGCTGTACGCGCATTTCATGCGGTTTATTACGCCAAACGATTTCACATTTCCCGTCTCAATTACGATCGTGGCCATGATGGTTGTGGGCGGGATCGGGACGATCCGGGGTCCGATCCTGGGAGCTTTGTTGATGGCGGCGCTGCCAGAACTGCTGCGACCGCTAGCGAACTACCGCCTGCTATTTTACGGTGGTTTGATTGTTTTCATGACGCGTTTTCAGCCACAGGGCCTGTTCGGCGAAAATGCTTTTATCATTAAGAAACTATTTGGCCAAAACCTAAGAGCGGCCTTTTCCAAAAGGAATAGAGCGGGTGGAGAAGAAATATGACCCCGATTCTTCGGATAGAGGACCTAAGCAAGTCCTTTGGCGGCGTAAAAGCTCTGAAGACCGTCAGTCTGGATGTCGGTCATAATGAAATACTGGGACTTATCGGACCCAACGGAGCGGGAAAAACCACCTTATTTAATTGTGTGTGCGGTGTTTTTCCACCTGAAAGTGGCAGGGTCCTGCTGAAAAATAAGGATATTACGCGACAGCCCACACACCGCATTGCCCATCTGGGAATTGGCCGAACCTTTCAGATTGTAAAGCCGTTTAAGAATCTCAGCCTGGAGCGTAATATCCTGGCCTCCTTATGCAAGGATCGCACAAAGGGCTTGTCTCCCATTATGTTTGGAACAGGTCTAAAGAAGCATCGCCAAGAAGTCTTGCGTCTTTTAAACCTTGTCGGACTCGAGGAATATATCGACCAAACACCGATGACACTGCCACTGGGCCACCAAAAGCGGATGGAAATTTCACGTGCGCTGGCTCTGTATCCTAAACTGTTGATGCTTGATGAGCCATTTGCCGGTTTAAGCCAGGAAGACATTACGCCGCTGCTTCAGGTCATCAAAAACCTGAGATCCGAGGGCCTGAGCATTCTTTTAATTGAACACAATATCCCCTACGTAATGGAATTGTGTGAGCGCTTAGTTGTTTTAAATTTTGGGGAAGTCCTCTGTGAAGGAACATGCGAAGATGTCCAAAGCGATTCCAGAGTCATTGAAGCATATTTGGGAAGCTAAAAGGGTGTGACCATGCTAAAAGCCGAGAACCTATCAGTTTACTATGGAGCGTACCGAGCGGTTGCGGATCTTTCCTTCGAAGTCGGACAGGCTGAGCTCGTGACCTTCATTGGAGCCAATGGTGCCGGCAAGTCCTCTACAATCCGCGCCATACTGGGCCTGGCAGATCGGATAGAGGGCGAGATCTGGTTCGACGGCCAGAATTTAAAAAACGTATCTTCCCATGAGCGGGTCAAAATGGGTATTCGGATTATTCCGGAGGGAAGAAAGATATTTCCTGAATTAACCGTTCTCCAGAATCTTCAGATGGGCGCTTATTTTATTAAAGAAAAGGCCCGTTTTAATCGTAACCTGGATTGGGTCTCTGAGCTTTTTCCGATCTTAATCGAAAGAAAAAATCAGCTTGGCCGTCACCTTTCAGGCGGTGAGCAGCAAATGCTGGCCATTGCGCGTGCGCTAATCGGGGAGCCTAAACTTCTCTTAATTGATGAGATTTCCATGGGATTGATGCCTATCGCCGTGGACAAAGCTTTCGAATTAATTAAACAAGTGAATGCAGAGGGCATGACGATTCTTTTGGTCGAACAGAATGCCAAAAAAGCCTTAACCGTGGCGAAGCGAGGCTATGTTTTAGAAACCGGCCGGATTGTTCTCCACGACACCGCATCAAATTTGGAGCAAAATCCTTTGATAAAAAAAGCGTATCTGGGCGGTTGAAATTCGCCATCCTTTCGCCTTTAGAGCGTTTGTCAAAATAACGTTCCGATAGCGGTAGTTTGTTGTGTCTTCTGCGGGTTGTCGATAACCTCCAATAGGGCGGCAAATACATCGGTTGCCAGTTGTGCCAATGGGTCGTTTTGCGT
>CBDUUO010000287.1:0-4731 GCA_965370395.1 uncultured bacterium | reverse complement strand
CCTCCGATTTTCTTTGGAAAAGATGAGCAGGCCCTTGCAATCGAAGAGAGATTCCGTAAGGCCTGGAATCAGGCAGACGTTCCCCTGACGGCCTCGCGCTTCATGGATGAAGCCCACGCCACCGTGGCAACAATCAAGATAGGCGGTTCCGGCGTTTCGCAAAAGGGGTCATATTTTCATCCCCCCGGCGCGCGGACTCGCCGTCTATTCCGCCATTTGCGTTGATAAAATCATGAGCATCAATGATGTCTGCGGGCCCTCCCCATTGGTGGGTCTTGTTTGTGCGGTAAAACTTGAGGCCGTTTTCCGCAAGAAGGTCCAATAATGTATCAAGGCCCCGGTGGCGCATTTGACCGTCGTGTACGGGGCAGGCGTACGCTCGAAAAATTTGCGATTTGTGGTTATCAGAAAGGACCTGATCAACACCGACCCATTTGCCTGCGCAGGTTATGGCACCGGCCGCGGCGACGCCCTTAATGAATTCTCGTCGGGTTACTTTCGTCTTTTAATTTATTTGAAACGCGTTTTCGCCACCTGAAAAATGCTCTTTTTGGAAGGAGTGCAGGGAATCGATTTAGGGATGTCAAATTAAAAAGTATTGACAGGAGATATAATAATATGATTTAAGAAACGACTGGTTGGTATATTATCTAGTGGAAATCGTTTCATGGCGGGCAAAGGCACCCAAACACGTCAAAACATCATCGCAAAAGCGCTGCAGCTTTTTTGCGTCAAGGGCTATTATAACACGTCGATCAACGATATCCTGAAAGCCACCGGTTTGACCAAAGGCGGGCTTTACGGCCATTTTGCCAGCAAAGAGGCTCTCTGGTATGCGGTTTACGATGAGGCTTTGACGATCTGGCGGAAAGTCGTATTTCAGGGTATCCGGTCCGGTACCGATCCCCTGCAACAAATTCAAACCCTTGTTGAAAACGACATTAAAGAGAAGCTTGGAAACGACGTATTCGAGGGCGGCTGCTTTTTCCACAGCATGCTGGTGGAACTGTCGGGCCAATCGGTTACCATGAGCAATCACCTTCTGCAGGGCTTTAACCAGCTGGCCGGGCTGCTGTGCGCCTGGCTGGAACAGGCCGATCAACAGGGGCTGCTCAAAGCCGGCTTAAATTTCAATGAGATCGCCAACCATATCATCATTTCTTTAAACGGCGCGGCGGCCTTATACGCCTCCAGCCGCGACCCGGCCATTCTGGATCAGACCGTTGCCCAGCTTCATTTTTATATCCAGCAGCTAAAAAAATAAAATATTTTGCATTGATTCATCGTCGGAACTTTGATGGAACATAAATATACCGACCGGTTTTGATATATTTGAATTCCGTCAAATTTTTTGGCTTTTAATCCGATGATTGTGTTCGCCTGCCCTCACCCGATACCGCATTGGAATTTCAACGGTTATTGAAGAAATATTAAAGTTTTTCGGCAATTATGACGACATTATGATTATACCGCTTTCCATAATAATGTTTCGAATTACGGAATTGCGGTATAAGCGATTGTACGGTTGTAGAAAAAAACGTTTTAATACCGGAACGTTTTTTTGACAACCACTATAGAGGCCCAAAGAAGCAGTCTCAAAATAAATCCTGTGCTGAAATTCCCGTTGAGAAGTCCCGCTTATAAGCGGTATCCCTGGACCTGATCTGAATTTTTGAGCCAGCTTCAAGCCGGTCAAACCCATTCGGTTCAGGGAGCCGCGACATGAAAAAATTAATCATTATTCTGGCAATCATTTTGCTGCCCTCCATCGCTTTTGCCACCTTTTCCATCCAGTTTGATAACACCACCGGCAAAAAAATGTTTTACCTGCTTTACTGGATTGATCATACCTATGACTGGCCGCATCCGTTTAATCTGGCCGGCGGTGAGCTGGAGGCTTCAGAAACCGTTGATCTTAAGGTGAACTATCAAAACGGAAAGTACTATGTGGTCTGGAGCGATGATGGGGACTGGCAAAACAAAGTGATGATGAATGTGAACGACGGGGTCAAATCGGTCATCGTGACGCCGATTAAAAGCAGTATGAAAAACTAACGTATGCGTTACGGCCCGTAAATCGTCCGGCTGTTTCGTGCTCAGGGCAATACCCGACAAAGTGTTCGAGAAGAGGAATCAGACTATTTCTGATTCCTTTTTTTATGTTTCGCGTTCGACCTGAACCAGGCAGGTATTGCAGGGAAAAGCGCCGCCGGGTGACATGGCATCTTTGGTGAGGACATTCACGCAGCCGCCTTCATCGACGCCGTCCTCATCCAAATGAAACCAGCTGCCGGCATCCAGGCTGGCAACCCCCGGCATGATCCGATCGGTGACTTTGGCAATCGTGCGCAGGCGGCCGCGCTCATTGAAGACCATGACCCGGTCTCCGTCTGTAATGCCGCGGGCGGCGGCATCGGCGGTATTTAACCAGATGCGGTCATCGGCTTTTTGTTTTAAACGCGGAATATTGTCAAACTGGGAATTGACCCGGGTTCTGGCATGGGGGCTGACCAGCTGCAGGGGATATTGGGCTGAAAGTCTGTCAGCGGGTCCTTCCCAGGGTTCGATATAGCGGGGGACCGCCGGGATCTGCGGATGGTTGATCTGCGCAATTTTGTGGCTGTATATTTCGATTTTACCCGATGGTGTCGCGAAGGGATGCCTCCCGGGGTCTTCAACCTGCTTTTTGAACGCCACCCGGGGTTCGGCGAGTTTTATGCGGTGTACACCGATTTGCTTGAATTTTTTCTGATCGGGAAAATCCGGGGTCGCATCCAGAAAGGTTTTTAACCACTGCTGATCGGATCTGTCATTGTAGCCTTCAACCCCCAGGCGGCGCGCCAGATCGGTAAAAATAGCCAGATCCGAACGCGTCTCCGGCAGGGGATCGATGACTTTGTTCATATAGATACAATAAGGACCGCCCAGCCAGGGTTGACCGATATCTTCCTGCTCCAGGTAATGCGTCACCGGCAGCACCATGTCTGCAAATCGGGCGGTGGGGGTTAAAAACAGTTCATGCACGACCATAAAGTCCAGTGTTTTTAGTGCTTCTATACCTTTGTTTACATTTAAAAACTGGTTTAAAATGTTGCAGCCCACCACATAAAGCAGCTTAATATCCGCCGGATAGGCGCCGGAGGTTCCCGTTAACAGGGTGTCGTAAATTTCCGTGACATGGACTGCCGGATTATCTTTTGGCGGCACGGGTAAAGACTCGGCCAATGCGCCCAAATCCATACGGTCAGTGCCCCCGGCCACGTGGCCGCCGGTTACGCCGATATTGGCGGTCATGGCGGCCAGGGTCATGGCTGCGCGGTGAAACTGCTCACCAAAGGCGCTGCGGCCCGGAGCCCAACCGGTGCAGAGTGCTGCCGGCTTCAAGGTGGCGTAGTCTCGCGCCAGCCGGGTGATGTCTTCAACCGGCACACCGGTTATTTGAGATGCCCACTCAGGGGTTTTGGGAATCCTGTCAGTACTGCCCGTTACATAGGTCTTAAATTCATCAAATCCGGAGGTGTAAGTCGCCATGAAGTTTTGATCGTAGAGATCTTCGGTGATCATGACATAGGCCATGGCGATCATCAAGGCGGTATCGGTACCCGGTTTTACGGCGATCCATTTTTCAGCCAGGCTGTCGGCCGATCGGGTCAAGCGCGGGTCCACGGCTATAATTCGGGCACCGTTTTTCTTTGCCTGCGAAAGATAGGCAGCGGTGTAAGGCCGGAAACGGGAGACCAGCGGATCCCAGCCCCATAAAATGATCAATCTGGAGTGCAGCAAATTGTCACGGCTGTTAGCGGTAAACTGGGTTCCAAAGGTGGTATCGGATGCAAATTTGGCCCCTTCCATCGAGGTGTTGCCCCAGACGGTCGTGCATCCTCCGAAAAGATTAAAAAAGCGGCGTGCGGTCTTTAAGGTATTATGCAGGACCGCTTCGTTGCCGAAATAATCCATCAGCAAAGTTGCATGCGGACCGAAGGTTTTTTTGACCTGTTTTAATTTTTTAGCCACCGTGTCAAGGGCTTCGTCCCAGGAAATGGGTTCAAACGCGCCGCTGCCGCGTTCGCCGATTCTTTTTAAAGGCTGCATGAGGCGATTGGACGCATAAACCACATGTTTCTGGGAAAGTCCGCGGATACAGGCTTTTAAGCCCGGCCCGCGCACATTGTCGGTGCGGATCCTGCTGATCTTGCCGTCGGCGACATGCACTTTGAGCAGGCAGCGCGCCCCGCAATTAAAGGAACAGGTGGTGGTGATTACCTGTTCATTTTTTTTTAAAGATTTTTCATTCATGATGGCGTTTTGTGCTTAAAATTGCTTTCACCACGAAGGCACAAAGTTCACAAAGAGTTTTGAAATCGTTTTGCATGAATTATTCTTTGTGCTCTTTGTGCGCTTTGTGGTTTTACAAGCTTTTGGTTTACACCACGAAAGACACAAAGTTTACAAAGGATTTTAAAAATTTTTTGGATGCTTTTCTTTGTGCTCCCTGTCCGCCATCGCGAGTCGCTCCCTTCGACAGGCTCAGGGCTTGAGTATATCGAAAGCCATTCGGCCCGAGCTCATGGCCGAGGGCAGGCGAGCGGGTTCGTGCTCTTTGTGGTAAATAAATCTAAATCCTTAAGCCCGGTTTTATATACACAATCTTTACGCGGCATGCCAGTTGAATTAAAAGTGGAACAAGTTTGGTTGACATCTCTGCTGCATTTTTCGATATTATCTTCATGA
>CBDUUO010000286.1:0-4757 GCA_965370395.1 uncultured bacterium | reverse complement strand
TATCTGGGAGCGGCTGAAAACGAGATTAAGTGTTTTTGTCTGAAAGGAATTTGAAATGATCGATTTAATGATCCATGAAGAACAATTGGAGCGAACCATTGAACGGGCACGGGAGAGAAAAATCATTATTCCCACCTTTAAGCAGCAGAAAAATCCGGATTCGATCCCCGAGAAGATCAAGAATGAACTAAAGGGTGTCGGGCTATGGGATATCAATTCGCTAAACTTGTTTCGGATCACCTGGAAGAACGAACCCGTAGATTCCGGAGGCGGATTCGGTGATGTGAATTATATGGAAATTCCTTCAGAAATATCCGGTGTGGATGCCAGGATAATTGCAATTGTGGGCAAATGGTTTCCCACCGGCGCCCATAAGGTCGGGGCAACCTTCGGTTGCCTGGTCCCCAGGTTGGTCACCGGACAGTTTGATCCCACCTATCAAAAAGCGGTCTGGCCGTCTACAGGGAACTTCTGTCGTGGCGGTGCTTACAATGCTACTCTATTGGCGGCTGAGTCCATCGGAATCCTACCGGAGGAGATGAGTCAGGAAAGATTCGACTGGTTGTCAAAAGTTGCCGGAGAGGTCATTGCAACACCCGGGTGTGAAAGCAACGTGAAAGAGATTTTTGATAAATGCTGGGAGCTCAAAAAAACACGCAAGGACATTGTTATTTTCAATCAGTTTGAAGAATTCGGCAATTACCTCTGGCATTATGAGGTCACCGGTCATGCGATGGAAGAGGTTTTACAAAAGGTGATGGGGCCGAGCGACCGCTATGCGGGCTTCATTTCGCAGACCGGGTCCGCCGGAACTTTAGGCACCGGCGACTACCTGAAGAAAATTTATCCACAGAGCAAAATCGTCGCCGGGGAAGCACTTCAGTGCCCGACGCTTTTGCTTTGCGGCTATGGGGGGCACCGCATCGAAGGAATTGGCGATAAACATGTTCCCTGGATCCACAACGTTAAAAATACAGACATGGTTATTGCAGCGGATGACAATGCCTGCATGAATCTGATGCGGCTTTTCAACGACCCCGAGGGCTGGCGTTATCTCGGCAAACAGGGAATCAGCGAAGATTTTATTCAGAAGCTGCCGCTTTTGGGAATATCCAGTATCGGTAATTTGCTGTGTGCAATCAAATTCGCCAAATATTATGAATTGACCGGACGCGATATCGTCCTGACGGTTTGGACCGATTCAATGGATCTTTACCAATCACGGTTGCAGGAAATGGATGAAGCCTTCGGTCCTTATTCGGAAATTGCAGCGGCGAAGGACTATCACAGCTGTCTTATGGCCGAATCGACTGCCCATATGCAGGAACTGAGTTATTATGACCGGCGTCAAATCCATAACTTAAAGTATTTTACCTGGATCGAGCAACAGGGAAAAAATCTCGCTGAGCTGGATGCGCAGTGGTACGATTTTCCGGAATATTGGGAAAGATTACCGCAACAGGTGGAAGAAATCGACAGGCGTATTGAACAATTCAATGAACGATGCGGTTTGCTGGGCTAATCTCAAACGAGTCGCAAAACCGACTGACATGCAGCGGTGGAAAAGGAGAATTTTCGATTGTCTTGATTTTTAATCAACCGTCTAAAGGCAAATTTTGATGAATAACTATTTGAACAGCTTCGTATGCATCCGCTGTGGTCGGGATTTTTTACCCGATCAAATTCAGTACACCTGCACTGATTGCGGCGGCAACCTGGATGCCAGGTATGATTATGAAGCCATTGGCAAGGTCGTTACGCCGGCCGGTCTGAGTGCGAATAAAGATCCATCTCTCTGGCGCTATCGCCCCTTCCTGCCGCTGAACCTTTCGGATTCACCGATTGCCCTGCAAATCGGAATGACCCCCCTGACCCGCGCGCAAAATCTCGGGCAGCAATTGGGGCTTAAGCATCTTTACCTTAAGAATGACTGTCTCAATCCATCCGGCTCTTTTAAGGACAGAGCCAGTTTTGTTATCCTTGCCCACTGCATCGCGGAAAACATTGCAACCATCTCTGCGGCTTCCACGGGTAATGCGGGGACATCCATGGCCTGTCTGGCGGCTTCAGCGCAGATGGATACCTTCATTTTTGTTCCGCATACAGCCCCCGAGCCTAAAATTGCCCAGCTTCTCATTTATGGGGCCGGCGTATTCCTGGTTCGCGGAGATTATGGGCAGGCCTTTGAATTATGCGAACAGATCTCCACACGGCTTGAATGGTTCAACCGCAATACCGGTACCAATCCTTACACCCGCGAGGGGAAAAAAACCGTTTCATTTGAAATCTGGGAGCAACTCGGGTTCAAGGTGCCTGATGTTGTAGTGGTTTCCGTGGGGGATGGAAATATCATCAGCGGGGTTTACAAGGGTTTCTACGATCTTTACCAGACGGGATTAATCAAAAAGATGCCGCGCCTTGTGGGCGTTCAATCCGCCGGGAGCGCAGCCATTGCAAATGCGTTTCAGGGTGATGGGATTATCCGCAGCGTGAAACCCGACACCATTGCCGATTCCATTTCAGCATCGATGCCCAGCGACGGCGAGGCGGCTCTGAAGGCCGTGAAGGAGACCCGGGGAACCATGATCGCTGTTGACGATGATAAGATTTTAAACAGTATCAAAGCATTGGGCCAAAAGGAGGGCGTCTTTGCCGAGCCGTCCGGGGCTGCCGGCGTTGCCGGCATAGAAGACCTTGTGGACAGCGGTACCATCCAACCGGATGAGACTGTTGTGCTCATTGTTACCGGCAATGGCCTTAAAGATGTGGCCAGTGCACTCAAAGTCGTTGGACAGCCGGTTACGATTGATCCTGAGGTCGATGCCGTGATGAAGGTCTTAACCGCAAAGGGCACAACCACGTGATGATCTGGATTGCAAGATTGAGCAACTGAGAAAATAGGAGAAACGCGGGAGGAAATGATGAAATGGCTGCCGAGATCATTGCCGAGGTGGGAATTGGCGGTGAATATATGACCCATGAGCATACGCTCAAGCATTGCCGTGATGCTGTGTATGCCCGGGCCTTTAATCAGCAATCCAGATCAGATTGGATGCAAAGTGGCGGCAAAGGCGGCATTCTCGATAATGCCGAAGAAATCCTCGATGATATCATGAAAAATCATAAGGCCCCTTCCCTTCCGGAAGATATTGCCAAAGAAATCGATAAAATTATCGAAGATGCGGATAAAAAACTCACCTGAAAATTTTAGATTGACAATGGCTTGACTCTAACTTCGAACAGATTTTGTTGAGGCAGAAAGAAGCTAGACGAAATCGCCGAAAAAGAAACCTGAATTGGAGGATTTGATATGTCTGAATTATTTGAAAAGATGACGGTAGGGTTGGTTGAAGGAAACGCAGAAACAGTTATTAAACTGGTTAAGGAAGCGCTGGATCAGAGCATGACGGCCAAAAATATTCTGGATAACGGTCTCATTGCAGGAATGGATGTGGTTGGGCAAAAGATGAAAGCCGGCGAAATGTTTATCCCTGAAGTCCTCCACTCGGCAAAAGTTATGCAAGAAGCCCTGGACTTGCTTGGACCGCAATTATCAGATCAAGAAAGAAGGGGCCTGGGAACATATATTATTGGCACGGTAGAAGGCGATCTGCATGATATTGGGAAAAACTTAGTGTCCATGATGCTTGGAGGCGCAGGGTTTAAAGTGGTGGATCTCGGGACAAATGTCAAACCGCAGGATTTCGTAGAGGCTGTAAAAGAGCATCAGCCGTCAATTTTAGGAATGTCTGCCCTTCTGACGACGACCATGCCGAAGATGAAAGAGACCATCGAAGCGCTTAAAGAAGCCGGTATCCGTGATCAGGTCAAAATTATGGCGGGTGGTGCACCCGTGACGCAGAATTTCATCGATGAAATAGGGGCCGATGCATACGGATCCAATGCGGCAGTTGCCTCTGATGTCGCCAAGACATTGATAAGCTAAATTTACATTCCGAATTTTGGTTTTTAAGCCATAGAAGGAGTTATTTATGATTATTGTCGGAGAACTGATTAATGCGAGCCGCAAGGCCATAGCCACAGCGATCGAAGCCCAGGACCAGAATGAAATCCAGCAGGTTGCCAAAGATCAGAGTGAAGCCGGTGCCGACTATATTGATGTTAACGCCGGTGTATTCGTGGGGAAAGAACCCGAATACCTGGAATGGCTGGTGACGACAGTCCAATCCGCAGTGGATGGCCCCTGTTCCTTGGACAGTCCGGACCCCAAAGCGATTGAAGCCGCTATGGTGGTCCACAAGGGTACGGCCATGATCAATTCAATTTCGCTCGAAACGGAACGCTATGAGAGTTTACTGCCGGTTGTGGCCGGAACCGATCTTAAAGTGGTGGCGTTGTGCATGAGCGACGAAGGCATGCCGAAGACGACCGACGATCGGATGGCGATCGCCGACAAACTGGTAAACAGCCTGCTGCAAAAGAATGTTCCCGTTGACAACATTTACGTAGACCCGTTAGTACAACCGATTGCTACCGATACAAATTTTGGCTCTGAATTTTTAAATGCAATTGAAAAGATAAAAGCAACCTTTGCAGGCATTCATATAATGTGCGGGCTATCAAACATTTCTTTTGGGCTTCCCAACAGAAAGTTCCTAAATCAAACTTTGATGGCCATGGCTATAGCGAAAGGGTTGGATGGCGCTATTATTAATCCCCTTGATAAAAAAATGATGGCCAGTATTATTGCCGCAGAGACTTTATTGGGCAAAGATGATTATTGCACGAATTATTTA
>CBDUUO010000285.1:0-4761 GCA_965370395.1 uncultured bacterium | reverse complement strand
TGTTGTGTTCAGACAGCGACGGCGCCGTTTGATTTAAATCCCATGCGCTTTCGGAGAATCGCACCGGGGGTCCCGGACACTTAAAAGGATCAGCTTCAGAGTAATGGATAGTTTCAAAATACCGCCGGTTATTGAGGTGTTCACAATTTACAACTTCATCCATGTTGCGTACCGGGGTAAAAGGGACATGTTTTTCCCGGCAGCGGCTAAATATCTCCTGTCGCGTATGGGACATCAGCCACGGTGACAGCAGGCTGTCAAGAACATCGGCGTATTCCATTCCGGTCTTCGAACGATCCTTAAATCTTTCATCGGATGCATACCATTCCGGCACCTTCCCGTCACCGACGATTTCGAGGAAGCGCTTCCATTCCGAGCCGCGTAAGGCAATCATGGAAATGTATCCGTCCTTGCAGGGCAGCAGCGTGTAGGGATAGGGAGCATAGGTGCGATGTCCTGTCCGGGTTCGTTTTCGCCCGCTATAAATGAAGGCCGATACTACGTTGCCGGTATGGAAAATTGCCCATGATTCGGCCTCGGAAATATCAACATGCTGTCCTTTGTCATCTTTTCGTCTGGCCATTAAGGCGAACATGATGGCATTGGCGGCAATAATTCCGGTTTGGAAGTGGCCCAGGGCAAACGGTGGGGTCAGCGGCTCGCGCTGCGGCATCCCTACGATGGTGCTCATACCGCCGAGGGCACTCGCATTGATCGCATAGGCCTTATAATCTTTATAGGGACCGGTCTGACCAAAAGGAGTGATGGAGACAACGATCAGTCCGGGATTGACCTCTTGCAGGTGTCGATAATCCAGTTGCAGGTTTTCCGCCACCCTGGGCAGCATGTCTTCAACCAGCACGTCGGCGTCTTTAATCAGCTCCAGGAGTATTTCACGTCCGGTGGAGTTACGAATATCCAGCGTTATGCCATGCTTGTTACGGTTTAAATAATGGAACAGACCGCTTTTATCAGTATGGGGATTGTCTTTGGGAAACGGGCCGCAGCGCCGGGATATATCTCCAGCCGCAGGTTCTTCGATTTTCGTCAACTGCGCGCCCAATCCGGCAAGCAGCATTCCGCAGTAGGGACCTGAAATATACTGGGCCAGCTCAACGACTTTAATTCCGTCAAGCGTCTGGTTCATGTTGTATTCTCCTGTCGGCAACCTTCATCCTGTTGAAGACGGTGGGCATCCTAATCAGTTTTAAGTTCATTTTCTTTTAAGCCCTTATAAATTTTTTCTGATGTGGCCGGCAGATCTTTGATCCTTACGCCGACCGCATCATATATGGCGTTAATAATTGCCGGTGCGGTAGGCACCATGGCAGGTTCTCCAAGGCCTTTGGCACCGAAGGGGCCGTTGGGATCAATCGATTCAATCAGGAGCGAAGAAATTTTGGGTATATCTTTGATCGTAAGCATTTTGTAATCATGAAAATTCGGGTTGACGATCTTTCCGTTTTCAAACTGGACGTCTTCCATTAGCGCCCACCCGATTCCCTGCACGGCGCCACCTTCGATTTGGCCTTCGGCCAGGAGTGGATTTATGGCCCGGCCTAAATCATGGGCTGCTGTGAAGTTCAGGACTTCAGCTTTGCCGGTTGCCGGATCAACATCCACTTCGGCAACTTGCACGGCAAAGGCCATGCTTGGCGCCGGATAGCCCCGATAGGTTTCGGGATCAAATTCCGGGGAAATGTCCTCCGGACCGTTATAGTATCCATGGGCAACAAGCGGCTTTTTCTTCCTGTAAAAAGATGCTGCGCCTATTTCGGCGTAGGAGAGGGATTTATCCGGGCTGCCTTTAACACAAATCTTTTTTTGTTTCAGGTCAAGATCATCTATGTTGGCTTCCAGCATTTCGGCTGCATTTTCCAGCAACTGCTGCTTTAAACCATTGGCAGCCTGGGTCACAGCGCTTCCCGCACAAAACGTAACCCGTGATCCAAAAGTGCCCATACAGGGAAACGTTGCATCGGTGTCGGCGGTCGTCAGGCGGATGGATTCCGGTTCAACAGCCATTATTTCAGCCGCCATCTGAGTTAAAATCATATTCGATCCCTGCCCGATATCCACTGCACCCATTAACAGGTGCAGGGTTCCGTCCGCATTCATCTGCAGCGTCGCCCCGGAATAATTAAAGCCCGATCCGATGCTTCCGCCACCTGTATAAATCATGGCAGCAACCCCCAGGCCCCGGTATTTTTTTGGGTTGGCCTTCTTTGCATCCCAATTAGACCCTTCTTTGACCTCGGTTAAGCATTCCTTTAACCCACAGCTCGTTATTTTAACTGCATTGGCGGTTACCTCGTTGGGAATGTTGGCATTTTTCAACCTTAATTCGATGGGGTCCATGTTGAGCTTTTCGGCAATCATGTCCAGCATCACTTCCTGGGCAAAAGATGCCTGCGGGTCACCATATCCCCGGCACGCGCCACCCCAGTTTTTATTGGTATAAACCAGACATCCTTCATATTTAATGTTCGCTACCCGATACAGCGTAGAAAACATCACACTGTTGTAGGCCATTACCGCAGGTCCGTGGCTGTTGTAAGCGCCGTTATCCATCACTACTTTGGCCTGTTTGGCAACAATGGTCCCATCCCGTTTAACACCAAATTTCAGCTCGGTTATCGTGGGATGCCGCATGCGGGTCGCCATGAACTGTTCTTTGCGCGAGTGCTCGATTTTGACCGGTTTACCGGTTTTTTTGGCTAATATCACACTGATCGCTTGCGAGGGATCCAAATCGATTTTACTCCCGAACCCCCCCCCGATAAACGGTGTAATAACGTGAATTTTGGCCGCGTCTATTTTTAAAGCTGCCGATAGTCTTTGCCGGAGTGGATGCGGCGACTGGGAGTTTACCCAAAGTTTAACATCGTCCGTCGGGCTGCATGTCGCAATACAGCAATGGGTTTCAATGCTGCTATGGGATTGCGCCTGGGTTTTAAAGGTATCTTCGAGGATTAAATCCGCCTCGGCAAATCCTTCCTCAATACTGCCGCATTCCATCGTCAACCTTTTGGAAATGTTATTCTGGACGGCATCATGGACCAGGGGTGCCCCTTCTTTCATCGCCTCAAGCGGGTCATAGACGCCGGGCAATTCTTCCAGATCCACCTCGATCAAATCCAAAGCCTCTTGAGCGATTTCTTCAGTTACTGCAGCCACTGCTGCAATTTCGTCACCGATGTACCTTATTTTTTGATCGTCTAAAACCATTTGGTCAGCCCAGGTTGGAGAAATGCTGTATTTTACCAGCGGTGTATCCTGGGATGTAATGATGGCTTTGACTCCTTTGAGCTTCGCGGCTTTTGAAATATCGATACTGCGTATTTTGGCATGGGGTACGGTACTTCTTAAAATTTTGCCGTAAAGCATTCCGTTTAATTTGATGTCTGAAGTGAAAACCGCGCTGCCTTTCACCTTTTCGACGGAGTCTCGGTGGGGGATTCGTTTTCCGACGATGGAATATTTTTCCATTTTTGATACTCCCTTCTTCACGCCCTCATTTCATTTGTTTGATGGCAATGTTGACGGCATCCAGAATTTTGGTATAACCGGTGCATCGGCATAAATTTCCTTCCAGGTAGTGTTTAATTTCATCCTCTGAGGGATCGGGAATTTCATCTAACAGTGCCTTGGTTGTCAGAATCATGCCCGGTGTACAAAACCCGCATTGGACGGCACCGCTGTCTACAAACGCCTGCTGTATCGGATGCAACTCGTCGCCTTGGTGCAACCCTTCAATGGTGGTTATGGCAGCGCCCTCCACTTCAACCGCCAGGACAAGGCATGCTGTCATCACCTTTCCGTTTACGATAACCGTGCATGCGCCGCAGTCTCCTTCGTCACAGCCTTCTTTGGTACCGGTTAAGCCCAGATCATACCTTAAGAGATCCAGCAGGGTCCGGTTTGGATGAACCAGGAGATCATGTTCTTCTTCATTTACCGTGATTTGAATTCGGTGCTTGCTCTCCATATTGCCCCCTTTATTTTGATTGCTAAACGGCCTTCCCTTTTAAAGATAGACGCCGTCAAGGGAAGTTGGACAAAAAACGGTTATGAAGGATCTTTGGAATTTAATATTTGATCAATTCCCTTGGCGACTAAATTCTTTACCAGGTCCTTGCGGTAGCCGGCGGAAGCTCGGAAATCGGAAATAGGCGTTGCTTCGTCCGATGCCACTTCGGCCGCCTCCTGAATTAACTCAGATGTAAATCTGTTTGCGTTCAGCAGGGCTTCGGCCTTTTTGGCCCTGATCGGCCGGGGTGCCACTGCTCCCAGGGCAATCATAATCTGATTGCAAAAACCACTGCTGACGTCTGCATCCAATAGAATCGCGATGTTGACGATGCCGATATCCATTGCTTTGCGGGGCCCGTGTTTCAGGTAGATGCCTTTAAACTGCTCGATTTCTTTTGGAATAATGATTTGCGACAAGACCTCGTTCCGGTTCAGTACCGTACTGTTGGGGCCGGTAAAAAACTGGTCGAGACCAATAGTTTTTGCACCGTTACCAGTAGCAATTTGTAATTCGCAATTCATTGCCAGAAGAATGGCGGCCATATCTGCCGCCGGGGACCCATGGCATAAATTGCCGCCGATTGTGGCCCGGTTTCTGATCTGGATGGAGCCCAGGGTTCCTGCCGCCTTGCTCAACGCGGGTATCTTTTCCCGGATGAGCGCTGAAACTTCAACATCCCGCACGGTCGTGAGCGTCCCTAATTTGAAACCGTTATCGTATTCAATGCA
>CBDUUO010000284.1:0-4774 GCA_965370395.1 uncultured bacterium | reverse complement strand
TGCACCTCCATTGATAATATAAACCCTGTATCTTGGTACAGGTCAAGAGATCTTCCCAAAAATTTTTTAAATTATCATCGCATGAATTAGAGCACTTAGCCCATATAGAGTTTCAAAAGTATATTGACCATAACAAGGGCAAACAAGGCGGGAAGGAGCATAGCCCTGCCCCTGGCAGCGGAATTGGGTACAACTGTTTTTAGCGCTAGAAACCCTCGACTGATACCAAAGTAAAGCCCTGTTAATAAGAGAATACCCTGAATAACGGGTAGCCATTCCGGGTAAAAAGGGCTAAAGGGAAACTCGGCCGTTCCGAAAATATCCCACCCCCATCCAAACGGATCGGACAATACCGCAAAGATGTAATTGTAGTTGACCAACACCGACGGCAGGCTGAAAGCTATCCAGGCAAAGATGCCCACCGGGATTAGAATATAGGAAAGCCGCAGCGTCATGTCCCGATGACTTGCCGGTTTACCGGCAAGGCGGTTGGCGCCCCGGGCCGTTAGGGCAAAGAGGCCCGGAAATACCACCAGGGCTGAACCCCAAATAGCCCCAAGGTATACCAGGTAAGGAATGATCCTACCGCTTTCGGTGAAGTTGGCTGCTGCTTTGATGAAACCCCAGGGACCCAACATGGTAATGCTGAATGCAATGGCAACCACCAGCATGATGATCACATTGAACATCTCATCATAGCCTTTAAGCACCCGATCCGACCCAAAAGGCCGGATAAAAATACCGACGTTATCCTTGGGGCAGCTTTTTATGCACTCCATGCAAAACCCGCAGTAATTGTTCCGGTTCATTTTTCCGATATACTGATTCCAGGGGCAAGCCCATCCACCGGGTCCGCCCGTATAGCAGCATTTATCTTTATGTTTTCTACAAACTTCAGAGTCTATGGCCCGGATCTCTGTCATAGACGCCATGGAATAATTTCCCAGAAATCCTCCTACCGGACACAAATACAGGCAAAAAACTCTGTGTCGAAATATCAGGGCCAGAATAATGGTCGTTACCAGAATGAGCAGAAACATGCCAGCCGTGGCTACCGGCCGGGTTATCAGAATGATACCGAATGAAATCATCGCCAGGAAAATGACATTTTGAAGCCACATATTTTGCATCATCTTTGGCCAGTCCTTTTGCAGACCGATAAACCGATGGTGCAGACCTTTAAATGGTTTTTGAATATAACGAACAGCGGTCAGGCTTTTACGGCTGAGCCATTCAGCGGGCGCAGGCAGGGGACACATCAGGCACCAGATCCTACCGCCCAGCGGAACGAAAATGGCCTTTAGGGCAAACCACCACAGGATCCAGACAATGATGATCGCGATGTTCCGGTTTCCCACCGGGCTGCCCCAGAGGCTGCTGAGTATAAAAAGATAAAAAATGACCGCGCCCGGCAGCAGGATAAGGAATTGAAAACTGCGGCGGTTAACAAACCATTTCAGCCCCGGCAGCAGCTCCAGGAGGTTGATTCGACGGAAGACGGCAGATCGGGTTCCGGGATTTACCGGAAACAGTAATAATCCGCTGAATACAATCCATATGGATAGCGAAATCATAAAATGATAAGGGGAATTTGGCCTGACAATCAATTCCCCGGTCATAAAGGGGTGCAGATTCCCGCAGATCTGGGTACAACGGAAGGTGAACTTGCCTGATTTGTCGGCAACGAACTCGATTTCGGAAACCTTGTCCCAATCGGTATTGGACTTGCCTTCATCATCTTCCCAGGTATATTTCAGATAGTTGATCCCTTGTTGTTTGATGATGAATTCTACCGGATACCCGTCCAGAAGAAAACCATGGGTTACATCCATAGAGGTCGGTTTTAACACAATCTTATCACCCCTGTTCACCACAATCCTCGAAGGAGAATATCCGTATTTTTCAGCCTTAAAAGATATATTATGGGTGCGGGTTTCAACAGGCAAATGCCGGATTAACAGCGGGATTGCCAGTGCCGGTACCAGGCTTAACAGAATGAGAAGATATACTTTTTTTCTGCTGATGTTTGTCAACGTTTGCATTTCGTATAATGTTATTTATTAAATGTTCAAACAGGGCGATCGATTTTTGACTGTTCCATTTTCGGGATCCGAAAACCTTGCCGATGATTCCTCCTTCTTTGTCCAGAATAAAGGTGGTCGGGACGGCTCTTACCCCAAACCGCGCTCCTATTTTTCCTTTTGAATCCAGCAGGGCTGTGAAGGTCAACTGATGCTCGCTGAAAAAGTTTTTAACCCGTATGGCAGGCTCTTTTAAATTAACGGCAACCATGGCAAAATCTTTATCTTTTAGCCGTTTATGCAATTTTTCCATTAAAGGCATTTCAATACGGCATTCGGGACACCATGTGGTCCAAAAATTAAGAAACACAATTTTACCTTTGAAATCAGAGAGAGTAACCTTCTTGCCTTGTATGTCCAAAAGGCTTATTTCAACCGGCGGGGCGATACGGGGGACTCTGATGATACCCATATCGCGAAACAATCGGTCGGTTTTGTTGCCTACGGCATTAGCCGTTGACGCGGAAGCCGCTGATGATTTTATGCCGGTATTTACGAGAGTTATCAGGATTATGACGGCAAGCAATCGTGTTAAGATTGTGACGTTTTTTTCTATTAACCTCATTTTCCTTTACGACCCATTTTGACAGATGCTTATAATGCGAATTTATTTAGAAACGGTAGATAGCCGGGAATTAAAATAAGCGTGTTGGTAAAAATCAACAACCCCATAATTACCATGATAACGCCGGTGATTTTTTCTAAAAGACCCAGGTGCCTTTTTATCCTGTTAAAAAATCTAAAAAATTGATTCACACCAAAGGCCGTTAAAAGAAACGGTAATCCCAGACCCAGAGAGTAGACGGACAATAGCAGAATTCCCTGGTGGACATCCTCCAGGGTGCCGGCGTAAGCTAAGATAACGCCCAGAATGGGACCGATACATGGGGTCCAGCCGAAGGCAAATGCTGCCCCGATGAGAAATGCCCATATTAGCCCCAGCTTTTTATCCCCGACATTGAATTTTGCTTCTTTAAAGAAAAGGAGTGGACGAATGAGACCGATCTTAAACAGTCCGAAGAAGATGATTATCAATCCGGCTATTCTCGTTAGAAAAGAAATTTTTGTCGACAGCAATGCCCCTACCCAAGTTGCCGAGGCGCCCAGAAGGATAAACACCCCGGAAAAGCCGGCGATAAAAAATATCGAGTTGAGAACAACATAAAGTTTTTTTTTATTCAACAGCGCAGAGCCGGTATAATTTTCTTTTATCTCCTGTAGAGAAACACCGGATACAAACGAAATGTATCCGGGAACGAGGGGAAGAACACAGGGAGACAAGAATGATATGATTCCGGCAGTAAATGCCATCAATATGGAAACTTCGTGGGTCATTTTTACTTATATAATACGCTCGGAGTGCCCCGAGTGAGTTCGAATTGGATCGAAATCGTCCCATTTTCCGGAACGATCACGGTTTGTTTTTTTGTTTTTAGCTTTTCATGTCTGGTTTTAATGAAGTATTTCCCGGGTGGAATATCCGTCACGCCGGTTATCCCGCTATGTTTCAAGTAATTTGAATCCGGAATTTCAAACCGGCCCTTATCATCCGTTACAGCAAAATATGGGTTTTTCATTACCATAATATATGCAGCCATTTCAGCATGAACATCGCAACGAAGCTCCACAATCCCCGGCTTGTCAAACAGGACGGTGATACTTTCTCCCGGCTTATAACTTCCAAGATTAAATTTTTCGGCCCGGGAAAGGGAAAACACATTATGATCCACCTTGTCATTATTGGGAAAATGAACTTCGGCCCCGACCGGTACCGCCAGTATGTGGGGAATAAAAGTGAGATTTTTTTGGTCCATCACAAACCGGACACTTGAAAGATCAACATCAATGGGCGGTGCTTTTGTCAGATATACGAGAATATTCTCCGGAGAGCGAAGCCCCTTCACTTTCATTGTTCCCGAGATTGTTCCGGCTACCGCCAACCCCGGAAGAGACAAGAACAATAAACCGGCAATGAATACTTTTATGTTAAAATACCTTTTCAATTTTTTATCTCCATCCGCTACCAGGCACTGCTTGTAATTAAAATATCTTTGGTGATCCAGCGTTTGCTTTCTGCCAAGTGCCTGATGACCGGTCGATAAACAAGTCTGGCCTCGGCGGTCGGTTCGTCGTCAGGGTCATCCAGGGCAAATACATATTCAAGGGTAACAGTTGTTTTTGGTCGGACACGAGTATCCGAGGCGATTGCTGTGGCCCGCCAAAACGGGACATTCAGATTGCCGTTGTCATCCGAAAGAACCCTGGCGAAAACCGCTCCGGGCAACCCTGCGTAATTACCGGCTTCAACCTTTCCTTTTCCGGCCCATGCAGGAAGCCTGTTCCCTTTGACCATTTCCAAAGGCTTGCCATTTGAATCATCAGCCTTAAGCACCAGCATCACACTGCGCATTGTTTCGCCGGTAGGAACCCAGTGCCCGCCATTGGTGTTGGTGATGTATACCGTGACAGTCAGTCTGTTGCCGGATATTTTTCCCTCCAACTCCATGGAAAGCGCCGTTTTAAGCTGGGTTTCAGTGCCGCCGGCAAAATGATGTGGGCGGATGTTTTTTGGCGAACGATATGTTCCCCACATCTTCCTGGCGTTGCCGTCTATAACGTAATTATCATACGGCAGCATCTCTTTACGCCAGCTCATATGGCAGTCCTGACACTTTTTCCCTTTGTTGGGATCG
>CBDUUO010000283.1:0-4774 GCA_965370395.1 uncultured bacterium | reverse complement strand
GGCGCCGCCCAACGAGCTGTTTCCCAGCGGTTTGTACCGGTCCAGCGGCAGGTCCGGCAGCATTCCGATGGCAATGGCCGATTCCGGATTGATGAAAGAGCCGAAGGTGCCGGCCACGTAAAAAGATCCCAGGTCCTGCGACGTGATTCCAACTGATGCGGTGATGGTTTCCAGGATCGTATACATGGCGGCTTTGGACCGCATGAGGCTGTCCAGATCTGCCTGGCTGATGGTCAGATCGGAGCCGGTAGCCCGGCCCCGGCTCTCTTCTCGGGCTTTCTTTTCATTTGACCCCCAATCCTCCAATCTGCTATTTAACCCTTGGCGTGACTCCGTTACCGGGGCGGACTTGTATCCCAATAACCGTATATATGCTTTAGGTTAAAAATGAATCCCGTCCTTGAAAAGACCGAACATTCCCAATAAATGGGGGGACACTGATTTTAGCAAATAATAATCCCGGCGAGATGAATGAAGGTATTGTCGAACGGTTAATTCATTTACGCCTTATTCCAAAGAGTTGAAAATGGACAGAAATTCACTCAGGGATCATCTTTCGGAATCGTTTTCAAAGCGGAAAGAAAAGC
Organism: uncultured bacterium; assembly: GCA_965370395.1. Lineage (GTDB taxonomy): Bacteria > Desulfobacterota > Desulfobacteria > Desulfobacterales > JAHEIW01 > JAHEIW01. The sequence goes on along the minus strand of CBDUUO010000283.1, from coordinate 4,187 downwards.
CCGCCATAACATTAATCCGAGAGGGGAAGACGGAGTTTGAAATCTCCTTTGGTGACCTGGACAGGGATTCCAACCGCCTGGCTCATCTTTTCATGGAGTCGGGTGTTGAAAAAGGCGACCGCGTAATTCTGTATCTTCAGAAATCACTGATTTTTGTTGTCGCCTACCTTTCACTCCAAAAAATAGGCGCGGTTGCCGTTCCCCTGAATCCGGGTTTTAAAAAGTCCGAATTGGAGTATCTTCTTACGGATGCAAAAGCCAGGCTGGTATTGACCGAAGCGGACAAACAGGAACTTGTGAGGGAGATCGATCCCGGCCAGAGGATTTTTGTCATGGATACCGGAACGTCCTATCAAGATAACCCCTTTTTTCGTTCCGCCTTGGATAGCACCCCTGTCGTCGAAATCAAAATGGACGATCCGGGATTGATTATTTATACTTCGGGTACAACGGGAAATCCCAAAGGCGCCATACTTACCCATGGAAATCTCGTCCATGACGCCAAAAATATCATTACTGTTTGGGAGATCTCGGCATCGGATGTCCTTTGTCACGCGTTGCCGCTTTTCCATATCCATGGTCTTTGTTTCGCACTTCACACGACCCTGTTGGCAGGCGCCCATATTCTCATGCTGGATCAGTTTTCACCCAGCGCCGTTATCGAAGTTTTAGCGCGCAACACGGGGAAAAACGTCTGCACACTGTTTATGGCGGTTCCGACCATGTATCAAAAAATAATGGAGCATGTGGGGCAAAGGAAGATCGATTTTGATCATATCCGTCTGTGGACCTCCGGATCGGCGCCGCTTGTGGAGGCGGATTTTGATCGAATTAAGGAAATATTCGGAAAAGAACCCGTGGAGCGGGAAGGCATGTCTGAAACCGGCATGAATTTTTCGAATCCCATTAAAGGAAAAAGGAAACGCGGATCCATTGGTATTCCCTTACCGAATCTTGAAGTAAGAATCGTTGACCCCAAAACAAAAATGGATGTACCAGCGGGTCAGAAAGGCGAATTCTGGCTTCGGGGTCCTTCCGTGACACCGGGCTATTGGAGAAAACCGCGCGAAACCGAAGAAGTATTCGATCAAGGCTGGTTCAAAACCGGCGATTGCGGCTTCGTGGACAAAGACGGGTACTATTATCTCACGGACCGAATCAAGCATATCATCATATCAGGCGGTGAAAACATCTCTCCCAAGGAAATCGAAATGGTCATCAACCGGCATGACGGTGTCGCGGAATCCTCCGTGGTGGGATTGCCGGACGAAAGATGGGGTGAAATGGTGGCGGCCGCGGTGGTGATAAAACCCGGCCATGCCGTCAATCCCCGGGATATACAAAAGTTTTGCAAACAAAACCTTCACGATTGGAAATGCCCGAAAAAGATCGCCATTGTCAAGGGACTCCCAAGAAACACCATGGGGAAGGTGCTGAAAGAAGAGATTCAAACATTTTTTTAGAATCAGTTTCAAAATTGGGTCATGGGCTTAATATTTCACGGACAATCTGATTCGAGATTGCGCTTTCTATCACTCCTGCGTTTTAAAGAAAGGAAAACAAAAGAAATGAAATTTTATGCGATGGCATGCGGAAGATTAAGGGTAAGAAAAAATGTTTTTATACCGGATGTGAATAAGAATCTTTTCATAGAAATTCCCCTTCCAATTTTTCTAATCACTCATCCGCAGGGGAATGTTCTATTTGATACTGGCCCCCACCCGGATGTGTTCAAAGATGCCTTCGCTCGCTGGGGTGGGCTTGCAAAAGCCTTTCAACCTGTCGGTAATGAAAGTGATGGCGTTTTATCGCAATTGGCTAAAATAGGGGTTCGGTCGGACAGTATTCGCTATGTGGTCAACTCCCACCTTCATTTTGATCATGCCGGCGGAAATGAGTTCTTTTCGTATGCAACTTTCCTCGTCTCAGGTAAAGAACTGGCATTTGCAAAGAATCCTGATAATGAAGGAAAAGGTTATTTCCAAGCCGATTGGGACCACCCGCTGGATTATCAAGAAGTGGACGGCCAATTTGATATTTTCGGGGACGGTCGATTAGTGATTGCCCCAATGCCAGGTCACACGCTCGGGCATCAAATTCTAGTGGTCAGACTCAATGAACAAGAGACCTTCATACTTAGCGGAGACAGCGTTCCTTTTAAAGAACATTATTATGATTTCATCGTTGCCAGAAATAATTTAGACAATGATCAGGCGCTTAAGTCCGTGAAGAATTTACACGCCCGGGTAGAAGCAGAAAAGGCATTTCTTATCCATGGTCATGATCCTGATCAGTGGGAGGAAATAAAAAAAGCACCGGATTATTATGGCTAAAACCACCAGTGTTTTTAGTATTGGCTATCAAATATGAGCTAACCATCCCGTTGCCAACCCATACATTCCCGAAGAACTTTTTTAGCACGATCTTACCCACCGACGTCTTGAAGAATATAGCCATAAAAGCAGAATTTGCTCATAATATATAAGATCGTTGTCGCTCACAAAATTTTATCTTGACAATATTTTTAATTTATTATATTTGCATAATCATTGTATACAAAAGATTTGCAATAAAGTGTTGTATAAAAAGTGAGTTATACGATACTCGAGAATTTCGATAAACATAAAATTTCTTTAAATTAATGTTATATCATATGAAAGATAGCAAAAAAAATATTGGTCTAATTGCCTACGAGAAAATTAAAAAAAAGCTCCTTCAAAATGAATTGGATTTCGGCCAACAATTGTTAGAAGATAATTTTTCCCGCGATTTGGGTATAAGCCGAACTCCCGTAAGAGAAGCGTTAATCATGCTGGAAAAAGAAGGAATAATAACAAGATCTCCGGGCAGAGGTTTTTATATACAACGATTTAGTGTGAAGGATGTTGATGATTTTTACCATTTCAGAAATGTATTAGAAACAGCTTCAGCAGACCTTATTATTCCAAATGTTACAAACAAAGATATTGATGCGCTTTATAAGATATTAGAAAAAGTCGGAGAATTTATTGAAAGAGGTAATGCCGCACAAGCTATGACTGTGGGCTTACAATTTCACATTAAAATTATTGAAATCTGTAAAAATGATATGTTTATCAAATCTTTGAAAAATTGTTATGACAAACTGATTTTAGTGAGTTGGTCCTACCATCAACTAGAATCGTGTACCAAGAGCGCGAAAGAACATGGGGAAATATTAGAAGCGTTAGAATCGAGAGATTTGGATAAATTACGGACTGTTACTCGTCAACACCTTGATAATGCGAGAGAGAGAACACTGGATCTTTTTAAGTTCGATACTCAAAGGCTATATATCATGCCTTGAATATTCACAGATGCTTAAGTTAAAATATTAAATGCTTGCTAGCGCCAATCAGCAGCCCATTTACATTGTAATAAGGAGAAAATGAAATGGCTGTCACGGAAATATTCTTATTTCCAGGCGGATATCTTAATGCAGATCGTTCTATATTTTTAACCGGTGTTGATATGGGACAAAAAATTAAGATCCCTGTATTCTCCGTTTTGCTGATGCACCCTGATGGCCCGGTTTTAATCGATACCGGCTTAAATCCTGCTGGATTAACGGATCCCGAGCGCACCTGGGGACCGCGAGCTAAGGTGGTAAAACCGGAGATCACAGAAGCCGACGACATCCGCAATCGGCTCAAAGAATTGGATCTGAAAGTTGCCGATATTAAACTGGTGATTATCACCCATCTTCATTGGGATCATACCGGGGGATTGCAATTTTTCGATCATTGCCCCATCGTCGTCCAAAGGGAAGAATATCGTTTCGCATTTAATCCCGGTCCTTTCTTCATCTTTCAAAACATGCGCAATCACATCGATTTTCCCCTGGATTATCAGAGTAAAGATGGAGACCAAATGATATTGCCGGGCATATCGGTAATTAAAACTCCGGGGCATACACCGGGACACCAGTCGGTGCTGGTGAAAACAGCTAACGACAACTTTTACCTTTTTACCGGTGACGCCATCAACATGAAAGAGAATGTGGAACGCAAGATCCCATCGAGCAATAATTGGAGTAACGGGCTTTCTTTGGACAGCATGTATCGATTAGAACACCTCTCACAGCTGCTGGGCGCCGAGATGATCCACTCGCATGATCTGAGCCAATGGGAAACCCTGAAGAAATCAACAGAATCCTATACATAGATCCT
>CBDUUO010000282.1:0-4786 GCA_965370395.1 uncultured bacterium | reverse complement strand
CCGGCAGTCCTGATGAAGTCGGGACAAAGTATTCTGGCGAAGGCGAATAAAATCAGAAATTCGGAGAGGATGGAAAACGAATGCGTTTCGATAAATTTACAATAAAATCTCAGGAACTTATACAAAATGCCCAGGCATTGGCATCACAGCACCATAACCAGCAGATTGAACCTGAGCATCTGCTGACCGCGATGCTCGCGGAAACCAGCGGCATCGCCGGAACCATGTTGCGCAAACTGGGGGCTTCTCCGGGCGAAATCGCTCAGGAAGTAAATGCGGCGGTTGCCCGGCTTCCCGGCGTTAGCGGCACCGGAACAGGGGAGGTCTATATTTCGCCCAGGAGCAAAGCGGTATTGGAGCAAGCCTTTGCCGAAGCCACCAATATGAAAGATGAATATGTCAGTATCGAACATATTCTTTTAGCCATATCTGATGAAAAAAACGGTGAAGCGGCCAACATTCTGGCCGGCGCCGGGGTCACTCGTGAAGCCATTTTAAAAGCGCTCATAGAAATCCGGGGCAAACAGCGCATCACCGACCCGAATCCGGAAGAAAAATATCAGGCCCTGGAAAAATTCAGCCGCGACCTGACGGATCTGGCGCGGCTGGGCAAATTGGATCCGGTCATCGGCCGGGATGAAGAAATCCGCCGCATTGTTCAGGTGCTTTCGCGGCGCACGAAAAACAACCCGGTTTTAATTGGAGAACCGGGTGTCGGCAAAACCGCCATTGTTGAAGGTTTGGCACAGCGAATCGTGGAAGGCGATATTTCCGAAACTTTGAAAAACCGCCGGCTGGTGGCCCTTGATATGGGGGCGCTGATTGCCGGCGCCAAATATCGGGGCGAATTTGAAGATCGGCTCAAAGCGGTATTAAAAGAGGTCGAAACCGCAGAAGGTGAGATCATCCTTTTTATCGATGAACTTCACACCGTGGTGGGTGCCGGCGCTGCAGAGGGTGCGGTGGATGCATCCAACATGCTCAAGCCCGCGCTGGCCAGAGGAACCCTGCGCTGTGTGGGGGCAACGACCCTCAACGAATATCGCAAATACATTGAAAAAGATGCCGCCCTGGAGCGCCGGTTTCAGCCGGTACTGGTGGGTGAGCCCAGCGTGGAGGACACCATATCGATTTTGCGGGGCCTGAAAGAAAAATACGAAATCCATCACGGCGTTCGCATCAAAGATTCGGCCATTGTCGCTGCAGCCACCCTTTCCCATCGCTATATTGCCGATCGCTTTTTGCCGGACAAAGCCATTGACTTAATTGACGAATGCGCATCCAAACTGAGAATTGAAATAGACAGCATGCCGGCTGAAATTGATGAAATCCAACGCAAAATCACCCAGTCTGAGATCGAGCGCCAGGCCTTGAAAAAGGAAACGGACCCGGCTTCCAAAGATCGGCTGAAAAAACTGGAAGCCGAGCTGGCCGACCTGAATGCTGAGCTGATGAGAATGAAAGGCCACTGGCAAAATGAAAAAGATCTGATCCAGACGATCCGCAAAATCAAAGAAGATCAGGAACAGTTGAGCACCGAGGCCCAGCTGGCGGAAAGAGAAGGCAATCTGGCCCGGGTGGCAGAGATTCGATACGGCAAAGCTCTGGAGCTTGAAAAACAGCTGGAGGAGGCCAACCAAAAACTTTCTGAGCTTCAGCAGACCAGCAAGATGCTCAAAGAAGAAGTCGATGATGAGGATGTGGCCGCGGTCGTTTCCCACTGGACCGGGATACCGGTGAGTAAAATGCTTGAAGGTGAAAGAGATAAGCTGGTGCGCATGGAAGATCGGCTTCACCGGCGGGTCATCGGCCAGGAAGAGGCCGTATCGGCCGTGTCCAATGCCGTTCGCCGCGCCCGCTCGGGGCTGCAGGATCCCAATCGGCCGATCGGTTCATTTATTTTCATGGGACCTAGCGGGGTCGGCAAAACCGAATTGGCGAAAGCGCTGGCGGAATTTATTTTTGACAGTGAGCAGGCCATCGTTCGCATTGATATGTCGGAGTACATGGAAAAGCATTCCGTTGCCCGGCTGATCGGTGCCCCCCCCGGGTATGTGGGATACGAAGAAGGCGGCTACCTGACAGAAGCGGTTCGCCGTCGGCCGTATTCGGTGGTGCTGTTTGACGAAATTGAAAAAGCGCACCCGGAAGTCTTTAATGTGATGCTGCAGATTCTGGATGACGGACGCATGACCGACGGTCAGGCCCGTACGGTGGATTTTAAGAACACCATTGTCATTATGACATCCAATGTGGGCAGTCAGTGGATTCAGAAGCTGGCCATGTCTGACCGTGATGAATTGGAAAATCGGGTGACCGAGGCCCTGCGGGCCAGCTTTAAACCGGAATTCTTAAACCGTATCGATGAAATCATCATATTCCAGAATCTGACAGCGGATGAAATCGTTAAAATCGTCGACATTCAGATTGGCCGGCTGGGCCGGCGTCTTGCCGACAAAAATATCGAGCTTATATTATCAGATGGCTCAAGAGAGCTGATTGCCGAAAAAGGTTATGATCCGGTCTATGGCGCACGACCGTTAAAACGAGTCATCCAGCAATATATCGAAAACCCGTTGTCCCTGGAGATCCTCGAGGGTAAAATTTCTGATGGCACCCGCGTAAGTGCTGAAGCCGAGGGAGATAAAATCGTTTTCAAAATCGTATAATTGACAATAGAGATGAAGCGAGCCCGGCTTTTTAGGAGCCGGGCTTTCGTGCGTTATTTGAAAATCCTATTGTAATCTCAGCTAACACATCGTAATATCCCGACATTTACCCTTGGATATCAATTTCTTATGAGCCAATCTGTACCCGAAAAACTCCGCCGATTTTACGATCAGTTTTTGGGCAACGATCACGTGCTGATCGTGATCAATGCCGATCCGGATGCGATCGCCAGTGCGATGGCCGTCAGCCGCCTGCTGTGGCGCAAAGTGCTAAATGTCACTATTGCTCACATCAACACCATCAATCGGCCCGACAACCTGGCGATGATCCGGCTGCTGGGCGTCACCATGGTTCCTTTTGAAGAGATTACGGTGGATCAATTCAGCCGAATTGTTCTTGTGGATTCCCAGCCGGATCACAATGAACACATGGCTGAACTAAAACCGGATGTTGTTATCGACCACCACCCGGATTCGGCTGCCAAAGCCCCGTTTTTAGATATCCGACCCGACTACGGCGCCACGGCCACCATTTTAACTGAATACCTGCGGGCAGCAAAAATCAAACCCTCCGCAAAGCTGGCGACCGGCCTGTATCATGCCATCAAAACCGACACCAATGATTTTAAGGGGCAAACCCAGATCGAAGATGTCCGCGCATTTCAATATTTATTTCGACACGCTAATATCCATCTGGCGCGTAAGATAGAAAAAGCCGATATGCGATTCGACCTTTTAAAATATTTTAAGATTGCTCTTCAAAACATGCGCCGGCGAAAAAACAAGGTCTACATTCATCTAGGTAGTGTGGTGAATCCGGACGTTTGTGTGCTGATTGCCGATTTTTTTATGCGGGTCAATACCGTCACCTGGAGTATTGTGTCCGGAATCTGTGATAAAAAACTGACCATTATTTTCCGAAACGACGGTATTCGAAAAAACGCCGGCAAGGTTGCCAAGGAAGGATTCGGAAAACTGGGGAATGCTGGAGGCCATAAAAACATGGCCCGGGCAGAAATTGCGCTCAACGATCTAAAAGAGCACGTAGACACGCGCAACGACAAAAAACTGCTGTCGTGGATTATCGGGAGGACGGCAAGGAGAGCGGAACCCAAGTAGCCACAAAGCAAAAAAGTGACTAAAGTGAACTAAAATGAACTAAAGTGACTAAAGTTAAGGTGTCGCTGCGCTCCATCTTTTTAATAAAAATGGCAGAATTCCTTAACTTTAGTCACTTTAGCCACTTGCAACTTTAGATCACTTGTTTTTAGCCCTTGCAGTTCACAAAAGAGGTTATTTCACTCATAATCGGTTGATAAGACATGGCGGGAAGCAAATCAGGCATAATCGTGACCATCCTGGGTTCCGGAACCTGTGTGCCGTCACTAAAACGCAGTTCGTGCTCGGTTCTGATGCAGATTGGAGCTTCAAGGTTGTTGTTTGACTCCGGACCGGGCACCATGCGGCGGCTTCTGGAAGCGCGGACCTCCATTTTTGAAATTTCCCATATTTTTTACAGTCATTTTCACCCCGACCATACCGGCGAATTCGCTCCGTTTATTTTTGCCACCAAATATCCGGACGGCAGCCGGCGCAAAACGCCTTTGACGGCCGGCGGCGGCCGGGGATTTCTGGATTTTTACGAGGGATTGAAAACCGCCTACGGTCACTGGATCGAACTTGCCCCCGGATTGCTCAATACGATTGAATTCGACAATAAAAAAAACGACCATCGTCAATTCGAAGACTTCACGGTAGAAACCGCACCGGTGGCGCACAATGAAGAAAGCATTGCCTACCGCGTAACCAGCTCCGATGGGCACTCCGCCGTGTACACCGGGGATACCGACCACTGTGAAACGATCATCGACCTGGCAAAAGAAACGGATCTGTTGATCTGCGAGTGTGCCCTTCCGGACAAATTGCGGGTGCCGGGCCACCTGACGCCCTCATTGGCCGGAGATCTTGCCGCCAGGGCCGATGTTCGCAAACTGGTTTTAACTCATTTTTACCCGGAATGTGAAAAAGAAGACATCGCGGCCGAATGCCGCAAAACTTACTCCGGCCCGTTAGTCCTGGCCGAGGATTTGATGGAAATAAAAGTCCGTTGAATTGGT
>CBDUUO010000281.1:0-4793 GCA_965370395.1 uncultured bacterium | reverse complement strand
GTGGCGATTTTCACCCTGCCGGTTGGGATTTTCATCAGCCTCATTATTATGCAAAGGCAGGGCATCAACGCCAACATTATGAGTTTGAGCGGTATTGCCATCGCTATCGGCGCCATGGTGGATGGGGCTATTGTCATGATCGAAAATGCCCACAAGCACATCGAAAAGGATGCCGGCAAAAAGCCCCACTGGGATCTGATCCTGGATGCTTCCAGGGAAGTCGGGCCGGCCCTTTTCTTTTCTCTTCTGATCATTGCCATCAGTTTTTTACCGGTATTTACCCTGGAAGCCCAGGAAGGCCGGCTCTTCAAACCCCTGGCCTTCACCAAAACTTACGCCATGCTGGGTGCTGCTCTACTGTCCGTTACCATTGTTCCGATCCTTATGGGCTATTTGATCCGCGGTAAGATCCGGCCCGAAGAGAAAAATCCGGTGAATCGCTTCCTTATCTGGATTTACCACCCCATCATCAAACTCGTGCTTAAAGCCAAGGTCCTGGTTATCCTGTTGGCCATAGCCGTCCTGGCCTTAACTTACATCCCCTGGAAAAGTATCGGCTCCGAGTTCATGCCGCCTTTAAACGAAGGCGATTTGCTTTACATGCCGACCACGCTGCCCGGCATTTCCATTACCAAAGCCAAGGAGCTGCTGCAGCAAACCGACCGGATTATCGCCACCTTTCCGGAGGTTCATCATGTCTTCGGCAAAATCGGGCGGGCGGAAACCGCAACGGACCCGGCCCCGCTTTCGATGATAGAGACCACCATCACGTTAAAACCCGAATCCGAATGGCGCGAGGGCATGACCATAGAGCAACTTGTTTCGGAACTGGACAAGGCCATCCGGTTCCCGGGCCTGACCAACGCCTGGACCATGCCGATTAAGACCCGGGTGGACATGCTTTCCACCGGCATCAAGACCCCGGTGGGAATTAAGCTGATGGGCGAAGACCTGCAGGTGTTAAGCGATGTGGGTGAAAAAATCGAAGCCGCCCTCAGGGAGGTACCGGGCACCCTTAGTGTCTACTCGGAGCGTGTCACCGGCGGCAATTTTCTCGATTACCGGATCAAACGCCGCGAGGCGGCCCGTTACGGTCTTACGGTCGGTGATGTTCAGGACATCATCATGTCCGCGGTCGGCGGCATGAACGTCACCCATACCGTGGAAGGCCGGGAGCGCTATCCGGTGAACCTGCGCTATGGATCCGAACTGCGGGATACGCCGGAAAAATTGCGACGCATCCTGGTTCCAACTCCAACGGGGGCCCAGATACCCATAACGCAACTGGCGGATATTCGTATCGTCAAAGGGCCGCCGGCCATCAAGAGTGAAAACGCCCGTAACAATGCCTGGATCTACGTGGATCTGACCGGCATTGATGTGGGCACCTATGTCAAAAAAGCGCAGCAGGTGATAGGAGATAAAATCAAGTTGCCGCCCGGCTACAGCCTCGTCTGGAGCGGGCAATATGAGTATATGATCCGCGCTCAGAAACGCCTAATGATCGTAATCCCTTTAACCCTGATCATTATTTTCCTGCTGCTCTATTTAAACTTCAAGAACATCACCGATAGTCTCATTGTGATGGCGGCGGTGCCCTTCTCGCTTACCGGAGGACTGTGGCTGATGTACCTGATGGGATACAATATGAGTGTGGCGGTGGGGGTCGGCTTCATTGCCCTGGCCGGTGTGGCCACCGAAATCGGGATCGTGCTGCTGATCTATCTGAACATTTCCTACAAGAAGTTTAAAGAGCGCTACGGAGAAAAATTCAATCGTAAAATTCTGAATCAGGCCATCGAGGAAGGCTCTGCCCTGCGGGTGCGTCCGATCATGATGACCGCCGTGGCCATTATGGCGGGGCTGATGCCCATCATGTGGGGTCACGGCACCGGGTCTCAGGTGATGAAGCGTATCGCCGCGCCCATGGTCGGCGGTATGGTCAGTGCAACCATTCTGACGCTGATTGTGGTGCCTGCAATCTACGGGCTTTTGAAAGGATTTAAATTGCCCCACAAACCTCGGCCGCGGAAGAAATGAACATGTTTCGGCCCAAAAGCATTCAACAGCGCCTCACGATTTTTATGCTTCTGCCCGTGTTCCTGCTATTAATCGGCATGGGAGTGGCGGGATATTCGTACGCCAGAGACAGCCTGATTGGCGAGTGGAGGGAGGCGGCCATCCTTAAGCTTCAGCGAGCAGCGCACAATGTAGATATGAAGCTGAGCCGTATAATGGAGTGGATTCGAATGTTTCATCAGGCCCGGCTGAGTTCGGAGCATCACCTCAAACACGAGTGGATTATTGAACAGCTGGGGAAATTGGAGGGGGTTGTTCGCGTAAATTTGATTCTGGAACACGACGCTGCGGGTTCCACAATGCCGGGCCGAAAATCTTCTCCCATACAGCCGGGCCAACACGCTAACAAGTCGGTAAAAAATCGAGGAATGATGGGCTTTTACGGCCATCACATAGCCGATATTACCATGCCACGCTATGACACGCTTGCAAAAAACAAAACCGTATCACTCATTTCAAAATTGATCGACAAGAAAGGTCAAACCATCGGCCGGTTGGAAGTCGTGCTTAAATTTGACTACTTAATTGAAAATATTATTGCATCGGGCTGGTGGGAAAGCAACAAAGCCTTTTTGGTGGATGATTCCGGCAAAATACTTACCAGTACGCTGACCGAAAATCGTAAGCGCCTAGCTGACAATAATGATCCCTTAGAGCAGCGAACTCTATTTGGTATCATGTCAATGTCCTATGGTGCTTTTTTAGGCAAGGGACAAATCCCATCCGAGGTCAGCGGCTTTTACAAACTTAAAGAAGCACCGTGGAATCTCGTCATGATAGCCCCCGGCAAGGAAATTTTAGCTTCCATAGCCAGTCTTCGATCCTATTATTTTATCATGGGTGCCGCTTTTATTGTGTTGATACTTTTACTGATACGGTTTGTGACCGGACGGACCGTTTTTTCAATCAAAGAAGTCTCCCAGGCCGCAAAACGAATTGCCGGAGGTGATTTTGGTGAGACCCTGCCTGTAAAAACTCAAGATGAAGTTGGCGAATTGACCCGCAGCTTTAATGCCATGACGCAACAACTTGAGGACCGCATGCGGTTGAAAGAAGCATTGGATTTAGCCATGGAAGTTCAACAGAATTTCCTTCCTCAGAAATCCGTAAATATTGAAGGCCTGGATATAGCCGGTAAATGTATTTACTGTGATGAAACCGGAGGTGATTATTTTGATTTTCTTAGCTTTAAGGAGCTCGGTACTGAGCGAATCGGCATCGCCGTCGGTGATGTGGTGGGGCATGGTATTGCAGCTGCCCTGTTAATGACCACTGCCCGGGCCTTGTTGCGCTGCAGAGCATCACAGCCCGGCGGCCTTTCGCAAATGATTAACGATGTAAACAGCATTTTATGTCTTGACACCTCTGAAAGCGGGAGTTTTATGACTCTTTTTTTCATGCTGATTGATCCGCCCAAAAAAGAACTGCAATGGGTTCGCGCCGGGCATGATCCGGCCATTGTTTATGATCCGTCAAGCGATTCATTCGATGAGCTTAAAGGCAAAGGAACCGCCATCGGCGTCGATGCTCAATGGTCATTTCAGGATTATCATTCAACATGGGAAAGCGGACAGATTATGCTCATCGGAACCGATGGCATATGGGAAACCGTAAACAACTCGAATGAAAAATTTGGCAAAGAACGGGTAAAGGAAATTATCCGTCAGAATCAAAAATCTTCGGCACAGTTGATTTTAAAAGCCATAACAGACCAGCTTGCCACCTTTCGGCAGAATAACGCGCCGCAAGATGATATAACCTTGGTTGTAATTAAATTTGTCGGCTAGCGCCTAAATGCCTCGCCCCCTTTCAGTCATCCTGGAAGCCAAACCACACTTACCTGGAAACAACCTTAAATTCTTCCCTAAATATGTAAGGCTTGGAATAGGCCCGGTTGTTTTTATCACGGGTCTCCAGCGAAATTTTTAATTCAAAACGATCACCTTTTTCATTGATCAGTTGCACCACTTCACCGGGAATGAATACATATCCCATATGCGAAGGCAATATGATAGAAAAGTAAGCCACATTTCCATCATTTTTATAAATTTCGATCGCTGCTCTCGCCCGCGTCTTTGTTTGCTGCGCTAGAAATCCCATATCTTCGGGCACATCCCAGGTCCAGATTAAGTTGCCGTGCAGATCCTTTTGTATCCTCACAGAGCGTTGGTCCACAAAGGGCAAATCAATACGCCTGTTAAAAGCATATGCGCGTTCAGTTGTTTTTCCATCCGCTGTTTTTACGGATAGTCGATACTTTCCGGGGATCAATTCTTCTAAAATGTCCACATGAAACCAGCTGTCGAACTGCCATTTTTTACTGTAGCGCCATTGACTGTTTTTGGAATCATAAGAGCCGTAAATTTCACTGACTGTGCCAAACCGGTGCGGCGCGATTTTCACCTCTTTTCCCTGGGAGTTAAACAGCTGCACTTCACTGACCGCAGAATCACTGGTTAGATAGTGTAATTGATCATCGATTAAGCCGAAACCAAGTCGATTTAAGCTTTTTCCCTCACCGTAAGCACGGTGCTGAACATACATCCAGGCAATTTCAGCTGAATAGGCGTTAATGGCGGCTAAAAAAGAAAAGCAAACAACAATAAGCAATATTTTTTTCATTTTCTCTCACTCCTTATTTTTGCGGATATAAAAGAACCCCGCTGAGGTTGTTTTTCCTGTGCTTGTTTATCGTGCTCTCACCAGCGTTCTCT
>CBDUUO010000280.1:0-4803 GCA_965370395.1 uncultured bacterium | reverse complement strand
GGGCCCACTTATTTTTTTTGTATTGGCCTGTATGTCATTATTTGTGCTGTCGAATGCCTGGGGGCAAACGTTCATATCCGGAAAAGTAATCACAGCAGACGGAATGGTTGTCGCCAGTGGAGTTGTGGCGCTTGAAAAAGGCGAGCTGCATAACAATGCCTTCCTTTCCGGTGGTGCCATCGGGTCCGATGGCACCTTTAAAATACCATTGTCCTCCGGAGGACCGTGGGGGTTGCATGTTTACAGTGAAGGGTATATCTACTTTCCGCTCCAGGTGCAAATTAAAGCAGGTACGGACAATGAGATCCCGGTAATTTTGCCGGTTGACGGGAAAAAAGGTGATGATCCGCGCATCTCCGACATTCGCTTTAACAAAATTTCCGATCAGGTCTTTCAGATCAAAATGCGGGTCGATGATCCCAACCATAATCTTGGGCCTCAGATGCTGGCAGTCGATGCCAAGCGTTTTCGATCTTACCGGCTGGTGCCTGACAGCGGTGATCTAAAGGATAAAAAGGCGGACTTTCCAAGCGCAGAATATGAATCGCCGTTTATCCCCCTGCCGCTTGATGGGGAAGACTTAAAAAATTGGCTTTTTGTGGTGGCCGATCATCAATGCAGCAACGGTCCCATCTATAATGGTTTGAACCAATCGGTGCATAAGCCGCCGGTGGCCCATGCCGAAAAACTGAAATGTGAAGTCGCGGGTATCTGGAAGTCCAATTTCGACAAAGTGTATCAATTTTCCCGGGAGGGGGCGGGAACGTTCAGCGGCAAGCAGTTCGAGGGCGATATTCTGATCGACAAAATGAATCAAAAGGACAATAAGGTAACCCTGGAATTTCGGTTTAAAGGCGAAAAGGGGCAGGCTGAACTTCAACTGGCATGCAAGGGAAACCAGATCAGGTTGCAGGGCAGTTTCCGACTTCCGGATAGCTCCGACGACTGGGTTTTTGCCAAACTGCAGAATGCCAAAGCAGCCGGATCCGGCAAAGATCTGTTTACAGCCAACTGCTCCGGCTGTCATTTCCCTGATCGTAAAGATACCAAAGTGGGTCCCGGGCTACTGGGCCTGTTTAAAAATCCGAAGCTGCCAAAGTCCGGACGAGCGACCAGCGAAAAAAACGTTCGGGAAACCATTGTCAATGGGGGTGGGAAGATGCCGCCATTTAAGCACCTAAAAGATCAAGAAATTAACGCGCTTGTTGACTATTTGAAATCTTTATAAGGCAAAACGATTAATTATTTCTGCATTATATTAACACTGGTTGGCATCCTCTTGGCGGCGATAGGGGGTAATTCCACCGACTCGGATACATTTCTGAAGCCTCCCGGGCTTAGATTAATCAGTGACCCTGAAACCGTTATCCCTGCCACCCATCATTATGTAAACCGGAAGCTGCACCTCCCGCAATATCGGAGTGCGGCCGGAGTCCCACTGGACGGATGGTCCAGAGAATTTGTAAAAACACGCCGTTTTTCAAGTGATCAAAGCGCCTGGGTTTATTACCGCACGTCAGATTTAAAGCGGACGAAGGTCATACAAACGTCCGGTGTGCCCAAGACGATGCGAATCTGGCCGCTTGGGACCACCCTTATACTGGAAGGATACAAAGGGGATGCTTCACGCATCGATAACCGGAACCTTCTGGAAATTGAAGTCATGACGAAAACGGATAATCCGGATTTATCTTCGCAACCATTATTTTATCCGGTCAACTGGAGTTATGCGCGATTTACTCCGGATGGCAATTCGTCGTTGTCTACGGAGAAACTAAACGAATGCCATCAATGCCACAGTATTGCATTTCGACTGACCGGCGATCTCGTTTTCACCCTGTTCCGCTAGCTCGCCGCCCCTTATGTAATTTGCAAAACACGGTTTTATCTTTTAGGTGTCAGGTGTCGGGTGTCAGGTGTCAGATAACAGATGACAGAAGTCAGACGACAGAAAACAGTCTGCTATTTACCGTCTGTCATCTGTTTTCTGTTATCTGTCCCCGGCATCTTCCTGACACCTGAACACTGACACCTGAAACCGTTGTAATGTTGTTATCTGGTGCCTGGGATCTTCTAACTTATGACCTCACCACTTTTAAAAAGGCTATATGAAACCCTTCCATGGCTGCATTTTAGCGGGGCATGTCTGGTCTTTTTGCTCTTTTATATTTTTACAGCAATCCACAGCCAGCTGGGTCACGAAATTTCGGCCGGTGAAAGTCCGGGGTTTGCATGGCTTGGAAAGCACATATCCGTTTTTATGGTGCTGGCTGTGGGTTATTTGTTCTTTGTTGGCTGGCTGCAACATCTGTGGACCCGGTCGCATGTTGGAAATTATGTGCGGATCCTAAGAATAGCGGCTGTCATCCAGTTTTTATCTATTGGGATTTTGGTCCTGGCCGTCTCCAATGGCTGGAATAATTTAAAATCTGCGGTACCATTTATTTTACTGGCTTCAATTCTCATACAGGGTTATGCCGTCCTCTGGTATCAAAAGTTTAAAAATAGTGATGACCCGCATCGTTTGCGACAGAGAGAGTCTCACCCGCTGTTGTTTTTAGTACTGCTCTTATTTTTAAATGGTGTCATTGCCCAGCTTGATCCTTCCTGGCAGCGGTTAAAAGACTATGTCCACCTGCAATCGGGTATAGAGATATTTTTACAAAAAATAATTCCCCCGGTTTTTGCAGGCACTACCGGCCTTTGGTTCGGCATCGTCACTCTGGCAATACTGGCGTTCTCAGCCTTATT
Source organism: uncultured bacterium (assembly GCA_965370395.1). Lineage (GTDB taxonomy): Bacteria > Desulfobacterota > Desulfobacteria > Desulfobacterales > JAHEIW01 > JAHEIW01. The sequence continues at coordinate 2,052 of CBDUUO010000280.1, read as the reverse complement.
GCAGACCAAATTTGACAAAAAATCTTCCATTAAAAGCATTTCCTTTTTCCTGCCGTTTTTTCTGCTTTGCGGCTTTTATACAACCATCTCCCTTACCGCCCTGACATATGCGATTGAATGGCAGGTCAATAAACTGAGTCTTAAACCTGCTATCTTTGCGCTGTCTCTTTTAGTGTGTGGTTGCGGCAGCGCCTTTTTCTCCATTGCTTATGTCCGCATTTTAACCTATTTGCCCCGGACTCGAAAACAGAGTTCGGTGGGAATTGTCTGTGTTTCGCTTGGAGCCGTTATTTTATATCCGCTTTTCTGGCTGATTACTTCGAGACCCTACCGCAGGTCTATGTGGTTATTGCTGCTGGTATCAACCAGTTTGTTGTGCGGGCTGGCAAGTTACCTGTTGCTATATGGAGATTTATTTAACCCGTGGTTTACCGCTTTTTCTTATTTCAAAGGCATTCTCTTGAAAACAATAACGATTGTAACCGCCGGAACATTGGTTTTAGTTTTTGAAGAGCTATTTTCTGCGGAACCGACCGCTTTGCTCGGACATGGGAAGTTTTGGATATTGATGGTCATCGTTTTTTTTCTTGGATTTTTTCCCTTCGGAATTCTGAATAAATATCCGACTGCAAAGGCAACGCTTCTGCAGTTCAGTGACCTTGCCCGGGTGGAAGCGGCTTATGCCAGAGAGCTTGCCGGCTTATTAAAACTGGATTCCTGGGTCCGCCTGGGCCAGAACCCGGGTTTTAATCAGCAACCCCATCCCTGGCCTCAACCGTGGAAATTGCATAAGACTCATCCATCATTGCTTCCTGAAGATTTCAATTTAATGGTGATTGTTGTCGATGCATTAAGAGGCGATGCCTTCCATTCCGCCGGCTACCATCGCAACCTGACACCGTTCCTGGACCAATGGGCCCAGGCGGAAACGGTTTCGTTTCGCAGGGTTTACAGCCAGGGGGGCGGCTCTTTTGCGGCATTTCCATTTCTGGTCGCCGGAAGAAGTCGCTTCGATCTTTACGGGCCGGGTTTATATCGGGAAAATCTTTTTCTTAAAATTGCACAGGCAGAAGGTATCCGGCATTATATGGTCATGAAGGGTTTTGGCCCGCGATCCATATTTCCTCCCGGAGATTCGGTCATCGAGCTATCCATCCCCCGGGCGCTAAGCGACCGGCGTACCGCCACCGCAGATGAAGTATTTCATTCGGCCCGTGAAGCCATCACTAAAATCACCGCGGGTGAACGCTTTCTTTGTTTTTTGCATTTGATGGATGTGCACAATGATCTTTGGAAGAAGTCCGGTGGAATTGATTTCGGCGATGCCCCCAGAGATCTTTACGATCATAATCTTTCTTATCTGGACAGCGCCTTTGAACGCTTTGTCGACTGGCTGAAAGCCAATCATATTTACGACAAAACGGTCATCTTGTTTACGTCTGACCACGGAGAACAATTCTGGGAACACGGCGCAAGCCTTCACGGGCATACCCTATATGAGGAAGAAATTCGAATTCCAGCCATTCTTTTTGTTCCCGGAATTCAAAGACGTTTCGAAGACGTTCCGATTATAGCGGCGGATATGGTCCCCACCATTGCCGAACTGGCCGGCTACTCGATCGATCCGCCTTATGTTGATTCCCATATGGGAATATCGCTGGTGCCGCTTATTTTAAATGATGATCGTGCCCGTTATCTCAAAAGGGACGTTGTCGGCCGGGCGTCTTTCAAACGCCGCTATTTTTTATTTCGCAACTGGCAGTGGAAATTCATCTATTTTGCCGAACTGGATCTTATCCAGTTATTCAACGTGGTTAAAGATCCCATGGAGCAAAAAAATCTGATTGCAGAAAAGCCCAGGCTGGCTGCCGAACTGGAGCAGCAGCTGCTCGGCTATTTGAAGCAGGTGGAAGGCAAAACCTATCGCCCGCTGCTGACCCAATCTTGGCCCCATACAGACCTATATATCAGGGGCGCCAATCGTTGAACGCCTTGACGTTTCAATCACGATCGTCAATCTGATTTTCTTCTCTTCTCATATTGACACATCCC
>CBDUUO010000279.1:0-4833 GCA_965370395.1 uncultured bacterium | reverse complement strand
CATCAAACCGGTTCAACTGATCAGCTAAAATATGAAGAGGTCGATGCCCCAGTACCGGATAAGAATGAAGTATTGATCAAGGTCATTTCGGCATCCGTCAATTTTGCGGATGTCATGGTTAGAAAAGGTCTCTATCCCAGGATGCCGCCGTTGCCGGCCATCCCGGGTGTTGACTGCAGCGGAATTGTTGAATCGGTTGGAAAAAATGTCACTCGGTTTCGCCCTGGACAGCACGTTTCCGCACTCGGACGGGGATGTTATGCCGAATTTACGGCCACCAATGCTGGGGCGGTGTTCCCTATCTCCGAGGATATTGATATGGATGAAGCTGCGGCCGTTCCGGTCAACTACCTGACCGTCTATCACATGATCCATACCATGGCCCATGTCACAGAAGGAGAGACGATATTGGCTTATGCAGCCGCCGGCGGGGTGGGGACCGCTGTCATTCAAATAGCCAAACTGGCCGGCGTGAAGGTCATCGGTTTAACCAGCACGGACGAAAAAGCCAATTTCGCCAGAGCCCAGGGATATGACCATATTATTAATTATAAAACTGAAAATGTGGTCCGGCGGATGAAAGAAATTACCGGTGGAAAAGGCGTAGAAATTATCCTGAACTCGGCGGCCGGGGACACCTTCGGCCGTGATCTAGAAATGCTGGCTCCCCTGGGCCAGATTATCTGGTTCGGCATGGCGGCCGGCCTGCCGCAGGAAAATTTAACCGAACAGCTCATGGCAGGGTTTGTAAAAAGCGCGGGTATTCGAACGTTTATGCTTCCCAGCATTTTTGAGCTTGATCCCGCCTTGATGGCCCGATCTGCAGAAATCCTGTTTAACGATCTGGCAAACAAAAAGATTAAACCCCACATCTATGAAAGGATACCCCTGTCCGAAGCTGCCAGGGCCCATGAATTACTGGAGAGCGGGAAGGTTCAAGGCAAGCTGATTTTAAAGCCCTGATGAAGTCGTTTTGTTAAATAAAATTTTTTATCCCATGATGCCTGCCCTCCTTATGGTTTGGTATCATGGTTAGGCTATCTCGGTTGTTCCGCAATGGGTAACTGGGATAGCCTGTTTTATTTTGGCGGATTTCGAATCGCCGGTGCTATTTCAGCCATTTTCCTTGCAGTTTGATAAAACCACGAATATAATGGTGTCCACTTTTTACTCGCATCTCCTTGTTCGATTTTTTGAAGGTAAAAGTCATGGGCATCGGACGAATAAAATCGCATTTGAAAAATGTAATCAAAAAACACCGGGATTTTTTCCGATCGTACACCACGGGGCTGAACCGCAAGGAGGTCGAGCGGCTGCTGAAAAAAGATACACTGGAGGCCTTAACCTATTACAAAGACAAAACCGCGTTCAAAGACAGCCCGCCGGAGGAAAAATCGTTTATATCAACCGTAAAAGGCATTAGAGAAATCTTTGTGAGCTTTTTGATGCAGCTGACACCGGCCCGCAGGTTTTTTTACGGCCTCAGTTTCTGTGGTTTTGTGCTGGGGATGATAGCGGCAAAAGGTTTGTGGATCCTATGCGCTTTTGTTATCTTAAATTTCCTGCTGGCATTGGAGCTTGCTGATAAACTGACCACCCGCGACGAGCTGGAAATCGCCCGAGAAATCCAGGTCAGCTTGGAACCCGAGCAGCTCCCTGAAATCCCCTGGCTGTCAATATCTTGCTCCTCAAAGCCTGCCAAAATCGTCGGTGGGGATTTTTTCAACGTGGTCAAACGCAATGACAACCAGATGCTGAGCATTGTCGGCGATGTGGCCGGCAAAGGCATACCGGCGGCTTTGTATGCCGCCCACATTCAGAGTATGTTTGAGTCCCTGTCGGAACAAAGCACCTCCCCTGCGAATATCTTAAACGGCTTGAATCATCTGATCTGCCGGCGTCTGCGCGAAGGGGATTTTATTACGGCGGTAATCGCGTTTTTCGAATCCGGGGAAAAATCCCTGACCATTGCGCGCGCCGGACACAATTGGCCGCTTTACTACAGCTCGCAAACCAAAACAATATCGCCCCTGAAAACCAGAGGCGTGTGCCTCGGCATTGATAAGGGTATGGGGTTTTCGTCACGCCTCGAAGAAAAATCGATGCCGGTTAAAAGCGGGGATGTGCTGCTGCTTTACTCCGACGGCATCACCGAAGCCATGAATGCAAGTCATCACCTCTTTGATCTATCCCGCTTGGAATCGGCCCTCAAGGAAAGTGCTCATTTTCCCGCCGATAAGATCGTCGAGCGCATCAACCTTCGCTTGGACGAGTTCGTCCAATCCGAAGAGCCGCACGATGATGTTACGATGGTGGCCATAAAAGTAAAATAGATTCTCTCCTTTTTTTCTCGCAGAATTAACAAGAGTCAAGAGCAGACTTGACCCCTTTTCCCAGGATATGGCTCTTGTAAAAGAGGCTAACAATTAAAATTTGGAGGATTGGGTGTGAAGACACTTCATTTAAAGACAATTTCGACTCTGGTGATCCTGACCTTGTTTACGCTATTCCATGGCGCCTACCAGGGACATGCGGCAAACGACGACGGGCGGAAAATTTATTACACGTTGTTAAAAGGCACCATCAATAACAAACTGGCCGATGATTTCGAAGGCGTTTTGAAAGAAGCCGAGAAGGCCAATGCGAAAGTCCTTATCCTGGAAATCGATACCTTTGGCGGCCGGCTGGACGCCGCCGTGAGAATCAAGGACAAATTAGTTGACACAAAGATAAACACGATCGCTTTCGTCAATAAAAAGGCAATTTCAGCAGGGGCTTTAATATCGCTGGCCACAAAACATATCGTGATGGCCCCGGGAAGTACCATCGGGGCGGCCACACCTGTAAAACTCACCTATTGGGAACAAAAGCCGGCCAGTGAAAAGGTTATATCCTATTTCATGAAAGAGATGAAATCAACGGCCGAGGCCGCCAACCACCCCGGAAATATTGCGGCGGCGATGGTCGATCCCGATCTTCAGATTGCGGGGGTCGTGGAAAAAGGCAAGCTCCTGACCTTAACCACCAAAGAAGCCATACGTTTAAAAGTGGCTGAGCATGAGGTCAAGGATCTGGCGGAACTTTATCATAAGTTTCAGCTTGAGGGGCTAGCAATAGAAAATCGACCGATACCCTGGACGGAGAAAGTAGCAGAGCTGATGCCCGACCAGAAAACCATATTTAATCCGACATTAATATGGTTTCTGCTGGGCCTGGCACTGATATTTCTGGAGTTTGTGGTGCCGGGTGTCATCCTCGTTTTCTTTGGGATCGGTGCATGGGCTGTGGCGGTCACAACCTACTTCGGCCTGGCAGCCTCTTTTGAGTCCCAGCTGCTGTTATTTGCGGTCGCCTCGATTCTGCTTCTGGTGGTCCTCAGGAAATGGATTAAGGGTAAGTTTTACGGACATGTGAGCGATGTGCAGGACCTGACTAAAAACATAGACGAATTTAGCGGGCAACGTGTCGTCGTCTTGCAGGACGTGATTCCAAACAAAATGGAAGGCGCGGTGGAATTCAAAGGTGCAAGATGGCGTGCGGTTTCCGATGAACATATCAAAAATGGTGAAATGGCTATAATAACAGGCTTTGATGGAATCATTTTGAAAGTTCGCAAAAAAGAGGAGGGATAAAATGGAAAACATCGGTACCATTGTAACAGTCGGTATTGTCATACTTGTTGTCGTTACAATTATTAAGACCGCTCGAATAGTGCCACAGAAGTCGGCTTTCATCGTCGAGCGACTGGGGAAATACACAAAGACGCTGGAGGCCGGATTTCACATACTGTTTCCTTTTATAGAACGTGTTGCCTATAAGCATTCTCTAAAAGAGGTCGCTGTGGACGTTCCCTCACAGAGTTGCATCACCCGGGACAATATTGCCGTGGAGGTTGATGGCGTTTTATATTTGCAGGTAATGGATCCCATGAAAGCAAGCTACGGTATCGACAACTATATGTTTGCTTCAACGCAGCTGGCCCAGACGACCATGCGTTCAGAAATGGGGAAACTCGAGCTGGACCGCACATTTGAAGAGCGCATGAGTATAAACAGCGCCATCATCGCAGCGGTTGATAAGGCATCTGATCCCTGGGGGGTAAAGATTACGAGGTACGAAATTAAAAATATCGAGCCCCCGGAGAGCGTAAAAGACGCTTTAGAAAAACAAATGAGAGCCGAACGTGAGAAACGGGCGGCCATCGCTGAATCCGAGGGACAGCGTCAGGCCATCACAAACGTTGCCGAGGGCGACAAACAGGAAGCGATAAAGAAATCCGAAGGCGAAAAAATGAAAAGAATAAACGAGGCCGAAGGTCGCGCCCGGGAAATCGAACTGATTGCCAATGCAACTGCAGAAGGTATCCGGAAAATCGCCGCATCAATCGAAGCACCGGGCGGGGGCGACGCGGTCAATCTGCGCGTCGCCGAACAGTACATCAGGGAATTCGGAAATCTGGCCAAAAAATCCAATACCATGATCATCCCATCGAACCTGAGTGATATCGGTAGCATGGTCGCTTCGGTGACCAGTTTGCTTAAATCTTCTGCCTTAAGCTCAGAGAAGCCATCCGATCAGACGGAGTAAGTTGGAATGTGGAAGTCGGAATGCGGAATTTGGAATTAACGGCAGAAAAAACGCTTTGAAAGGTATGTACTACCTGAATTCAGGTACTAAAACATAATCTGCTTATCTGGAAAGTCCAAGTTCCATTAGACAAACCCTCTGTGGGAGCGGCTTCCAGCCGCGAAATCAACTGCCGCAGCTGTGGGTGAATGGGGTGAATGGGGTCGGGCCACGGTAACAGACTAAAATTTTAAAGAATACTTTCCA
>CBDUUO010000278.1:0-4858 GCA_965370395.1 uncultured bacterium | reverse complement strand
AACGCTCTAGGCGCAAAGAAACGTCAATTTTACCGTCGTCCCCTTGCCTTCTTGACTTTGAATATCAATTTCGCCATTATAATCTTTTACGATTCCGTAACTGATCGAAAGTCCAAGCCCCATACCGCCGCCCACGTCCTTGGTGGTAAAAAATGGTTCAAAGACTTTATCTAAAACATCCTTCGGTATGCCGATACCGTTGTCTGAGACTGTCAAAGCCACACAATCATTTTCAAGAAAAGACCGAATCGTAATGGTCGGTTTAGCAGGCCCTAATCCAGCTTCTTTTCTCTGTATTACCGCATCGCGGGCATTGGTAACCAGATTGAAAATCACCTGTTCCATACGGGTATTGTGAGCCATGATAGGTGGTAGATTTTCCCCAAGATCGAGGACAACTTTAATATTTTGAAGTCGAATTTGTTGATCCATAATGCCATGCGCAATCCGCACAACTTTGTTGATGTCCACCTTTTCTTGGACGAAGTCCGGTTTGCGTCCAAATTCTCTGAGACGATCTATGATTTCGGAAGCCCTGTCCACCTGTTCACCGATTTGACTTGAAACTTCAACCATATTTTCCTCGGGAATCTTTTTTCGGGTTTCAGCCATCATTTTTAAATACTCGCTTCCCATTTTGATGGCATTTAAAGGTTGATTCAATTCATGAGCAACCCCTGCCGACATTTCCCCCAGCGTCGTCATTTTACTGGCCTGCAGCAGTTGCGATTCTTTTTCCAACACTTCGGTGATATCTGTGGTTGCGAGTATGATGGCATCTCTGTCTTTATAACGGGCCGGACAGGCCGTAACCCTGACATAAAAGGGTTTGTTGCTTTTGCGATAATGTTGAACCCGTGAACTCACAACACAGGCTCTGGGCCAATCATTTTCGTCAAAATTGGAAAATGCTTTCAAAATTTCGTCAGGCGGACCTAAATTTGAAAAAATCATGCCGCTTAACTCATCTTTCGAATAACCGTAGGTATCCTCAGCCATGGGATTGGCATCCAATATTTCCAAAGTTGTGCGATCCAGCACAAAGATCGGATCGGGGCCGCTGTTGAAAAGAGACCGGTATTTTTCCTCGGACTCGTGCAAAGCCTTTTCGGCAAGCTTGCGTTCGGTAATATCGAGAAAAGCGCCCGTGATAAATTCAACTTCCAGATTTTCCCCGTAAATAATTTGTCCGCCGTCCTGAATCCAGATAATGTCACCGCTTTTGGATTTAATCCGATATTCTTTGATATAGGAGTTGTCGGTAAGCATCGCCTGGTTGAATTTTTCTTGGGTGTACTCCAGATCGTCTTCATGGACGAGACTAAACCAGTTTCTCTTTCTGGATAAAAATTCTTCTTTGCCGTAACCGGTAATCTGTTCAATTTTATTGTCAAAAAAATCCATGGCGCCATCCAGATATCCTTTGTAAACACAATTCGGAAGGTTCCGGATCAACAGGCGGTACTTCCGCTCGCTTTCCCTCAGCGCCTTGACAGACCGTTTTATCTCCGCGGTATCCATGGCGATAAACAGAAGTCCGCTGATATCGCCGTCCGGGTCTCGAAGCACGTTGATGGTCATTCTGACCGGAAAATGAGAACCGTCTTTGCGAACATACGTCCAGTCGCTTTGCGTTAACTTTTCATGAACCGCATATTCAAAAAAAACATCATGCCCCGTTACCTTGCGGCCGTATTTGAAGATCAGGCTATCACTTACAATCTCCAGCTCGGATTGCAGGTGAAAAAGCTCGGGAGTCTGTTTCCCGATTATTTCCTGGGCTCTGTAGCCCAATAGGTTTTCAGATCCCGTGTTAAAAACCGTAATCACACCATCTTTATTGGTTGCAATGATTGAAATCTGGGTGGCTGAATCAAGTACCGCTTTGCGCTGAGCATTGGCGACCTGAAAGCGGTGCAGAACTTTCTCTGTTTCTTCAAATTGTTTGACAACAAGATTGGCGGTCAGTTCAGCGGCTTTGCGCGCAACTTGAATTTCTTTTCGTAAAATCGCGTTTTCCTCGGCCAGGGCCCAGAACTCACCTTTAGTCTTTATAAATCCTTGTGGGGCATGAGATAGGATTTCCATGATATCAACTCGCTTGTTGGGATGTTAATGAATTTACTATCGGAAATAGTTCCATTGAAATTATTTTGAAATTTTGATCGTATGCACTGTACACACCAGACAGGGATCAAAAGAGCGGATGATATGATCAATTTCAATCGGATTGTCCAGATTCTTGATTTCAGTTCCCACAATCGCTTCTTCACAGGGACCTCTGGTACCGCTCGCATCACGCGGGGAAGCATTCCAGGCCGTTGGGGTGATAATCTGATATTTTTGGATTTTGGCGTCTTCGATTTTAACCCAGTGACCGAGAGCACCCCTGGGGGCTTCCAATAGGCCATACCCTTTCCCGCGCTCTTTTTTACGATGATCCTGATAAAATTCTTCCTGGCAGCGGGCGGTTTCCTCAAGCCATTGTTCCATAACCGGAATCAGATAAGCCGACCTGACCAGACGCGCAAGTTGTCTTACAAAAACATTAGGGCCGTCGTTTTTTATGAGATCGACAAACAAAGGATCGGAACCCACGACCATCTCCGCGAGGGGACCGGTTTCAGCCGGCATTTGATCATAGCGCGGGGCTTTAGCCCAGGAGTACTTGCCGCTTTCTTTACCGCTGGCATAGGGAATTGTTTCACCGTCGAATGGATGCTTGCCGCCCTTGCTGTCATCGAACCATGCATGCGATACATCTTCTGTTATTTTTTGCTGATCAAATGGTTTAAGTTTAAGATTTTGGGAAACCCCGCAAGGAAGAAACTGCCTGTCTTTACCGACGCATTTGACGTCCGTGTTTTCTGGCAAATCCAGCGAGCCAAAACTAATAAAATTTCCGCAACCTTTGCCTATTTTTTTCAAACCGATTGCTTCGGCAAATCGAAGAAAAAAACCAAGGTCGCTTTGAGCATGGGAATCGGATTCATCAAGCCAGTCATCAAGGTCTGCTCTGGATTTTATTTCCATCCAGCGCTCAATACTGCAGCCCAAAACCCGGCTTTCGAACCATTTACGAAAATTGCGCATCAAAAACAGACATTGGGTCAGGTCGTTGGAACTGGGCACACAAACGACACCCCCGGGGACCATAAAAGATGAATGCGGCCATTGGCCGCCTAAAATACCTATAATTTCAAGAATTTTTTTGGTTTCATCAACAGTTTGCAAGGTGGTTTCACCGGTCAGCGGCTTATACCTTCTGACAGCCTCATCGAACAAAGGATGCTTTTGATAAACTGGATTGGTAAAATCAACCATAAACAGCATAAAGGCATGCCGAAAATCATTTTGGATCTTTTCAGTGATCAAGGTAATATTTCGAATCCGTATGGCATTATCCGGTAATTTGACATTGTAAAACATATCCAACGCTTTGGCAGCGGCTTTCAAATGCGAGGTGCTGCAGATGCCGCATACCCGCGGTGTAAGAACCAGTCCATCCAGCGCTGCTCGGCCGATAAGTAAATTCTCAAACCCCCGGTACATGATACCCGCACTCCAGGATTCGGATACCCTATTGTTTTCAACTTCGACACGAATCTCAAGATCGCCTTCGACGCGATTTAATGGGTAAAAATGCATTTTTTTTTGCTTCATTTGACAGCCTTTACAAAAAATAAATGGTGTGATCAGGACGCAATCGCTGCTAAATTCCAGTTTTCCTCGTTTTTAACCTTTTAGGGGCGGCTGCGGCGGCCATTCCCTTATAGGCCATGTAGTGTGCCCGGCTGATGCCTTCCGGCAATTCAATCGGTATCCCCTCGATGTTTCTGGTTTGGAAGAAAGGATATTGTTGCGGAAAGTCGGGCCGCGTACAACCGAAACAAGGCACACCTACCCGTGTCTTGGACGACCGATTGTTCCACAGCACTTTGTTGCACGGACCATGAACCAGGGGACCATGACAGCCCAGATGAAAAAACATACAGCCCTTTTCCCCAAATTTTCGTTCTTCCACACGGTACTCATGATACTCGTTGCGGGTGCACCCCTGGTGCACCATCATTCCGTACCATTCCTCAGGCGTGTTGTATTCATCCAGTTTCAATTGCGCTCCAGAACCAATTAAGACCAGCGCCCCGGCAATGACATCACAATGGCAGGGGCACCCCGGGAGATTGATGACCGGCAGACCGCTGCCCGATTTGAACGCTTCACCCAGAAAACCACCCTTTTCATCTCTTAAAAATTGTAATCCGGTAGCTTCAATTTCAGTACCCGCGCCAATCCCACCAAAGCTGGCGCAGGTGCCGATGGCCAATATATACCGGGCGCAATTTGCCAATGAAGCCACAAGATCCTTTTTAGGCTTTCCATGGATTTCGTCATACTGACCGGTTCCGCCGGGTCCTCTGAGGATGGAGCCTTCTATGCACAGGACATCGAGCTCACGGGCACCGGATGTCAGATCTTCAGCAATTGTTTTCAGGTTGTTTTGACTGTTGATTGAAATGGAAGGATGCCACAGCAGTTCAATATCAAAAGAACTTAATAGTTCAACGACATTGGGAGATTCTGCATTAAAAAACGACCAGGTGTCGCCGCCGCAGCCTCCGCATTGAATCCATAATAATTTTAATGACATGGGGTGCGTCTCCTTTACTAGAAACCAAGGATTCTACGCGTAAAAGGCAATGATAGATTCAAAAGGATTTGGTTTCACACCTTGGATACCAAAATTATTAGAGCGTTTGGATCAACCCATATTGGACGTTATCGACAACCCGCAGAAGACACAACAAACTACCGCTATCGGAACTTTATTTTGACAAACGCTCTAGCAGAAGGGTGA
>CBDUUO010000277.1:0-4866 GCA_965370395.1 uncultured bacterium | reverse complement strand
GTCCTATCTCATTTGGAGTAGCGGCAAATACGAAACCCAAGATCCGGGCGCTTGGCATCGCTGTAATCGCGATATGCCAACCTCAATTTGCTAATACTGGCATATTGCCAGCTCGATCCTTTAACCACATGATGCTTTCCCTGCGGCGGTCCGGATGGATCGACATAGGTTTTATTGGTATTATAGGTATAAATTGTGTAAAAGTCATGGCACCATTCCGCGACATTGCCGCCCAGGTCATATAACCCCAGACTGTTGGCTTTAAATTGTGCCGGCGGTGCCGTGACCGGGTAGCCGTCATTGTAATTTTCGATGTAAGCCGGCAACAGTTTTTTGGCCGAAGTATCGGCATAATTTCCAGAAGGCGAGGTGGGCGGAAACTGATTTCCCCAGGGGTATTTGAGTGCAGCCTGATTTTTCATGAATCGGGCGCAATATTCCCATTCGGCCTCAGTGGGCAACCGATAGCCGGTCCCGATGGGCTCAGCGGCGACCAGGCGACCGCCCTTTTTCACATAGGCGGGAGGCAAAGACTCTTTGGCGCTTAGCCAATTGCAGAACAAAGCCGCCTGCTCCCATGTTACCTGAACAACGGGATGATCGTCCTGTGATAAACGCTGTCCTTTGAATGCACCGGAATTGTGGCGGGCTAAAAATTTTTTAAACTCTTTATTGGTCACTTCTCTTAGGCCCATATAAAACGGTCGTTGCAGGTTTATGTTTCGAAGTGTTTCGTTGGTGCGGCGGCCCTGTTCCCGGCGCGAAGAGCCCATGGTGAAAGGCTGCGGGCGGATCAGTTTCAGAGTGTATCCATTTTGGGCCGTGATGACACCGGCTGGACCTGCGGGCTTTGATTTCAGGCTGTTTAAGGTGATTTTGATTTCTTGCGGGTATCCGGGTCGCGGGGTGATGCGGGTTCGATAGGGTTTATATCCTTTTTTTATAATTTCCAGTTGGTGACTGATCGCCACCAGCTTTAATTCCTGCGGCACCTTTCCCTGATTTTTTCCGTCCAAAACCAGCTGGGCATCGGCAGGTTCCACCGTAAAGTGAATGACTCCCAATACCGGTTTTAGATCCACAACCAGTGTTTTTAATTTCCCGATAGACACCTGGACCCGGCGAGATACTTTTTCATAACCGGCTTTGGAAATGCGAATCTCATGCGGGGTATTTGTTGATAGTTGAACTTTTAGAGGCGTTTTGCCGACAAAATTCTGACCGATGGTTACATTCGCACCGGAAGGTTGGGTTTGCAGCGCCAATGTACCGTCGGCAGGCTGCAACCGGATGTCTTTTATGGATTGCGGCTGATTCAGCACAACAGCCAGCTGAGCTTGCCAGGTTTTAAATCCATCTGCGCTTAATTGCAGCTGATAGTTTCCCTCCGGCAGTTCAATTTTTAGAGGTGTATTGCCGGCCGATTTACCGTCAACCGATACAACAGCCCCTTCTGGAATCGAACTGATAAACACATCAGACCAGCCGGGAATTAAGGCAAAGTCAAAGGACTGTTCTTCCGGACAGCCGGCTATTTGCACTTCTGTTTTGATATCCTGGTAATTATCCGCCTGAATTTCCAAAACCCGTCGGCCGGCCTTTACCTCTATGTTTGATATGGGTGTGATGCCGACTTCCTGACCGTCTATGATGATCCGGGCGCCGTTGAGAAGTACCGTCGGCTCACCGGATTTATGCGCCTGTAAGGATATGCGCCCCGGTAGTCTTTCCATTTGAAATCGCACCGCCTGGCTTTTTTCTGCTCCCACCTCAAAGGGTTGTTCAAACGGGTAATAGCATTCCTTGCCGGCATGTAAATTATACGTTCCGGGCCGCAGCAGATAGTGCCCGCCAAATCTGGGTGCAACCCAGCTGCCGCTGATGGAAATTTGATCCGGCTGCGGTTCAATATGGATCGTGATTTGCCTGGCGGTAAAGACAAACCAGGCGGCGATAATAAGCAATAGGAAACTGAGGCCAATTGCCAATCCAATGAATCGCCGATATCGTATTAATGAATCGGTACGCCGCCGACGGCGATCCGGACGGAAACCGAGGGGTTCGATTTTTAACGTTTGATTTACCCGTCCGGGTGACGGTGGACTGACAGATTCAGCATCGGATTCCCGGCGGATGACTTCAATAATGAAACTGTTGTCTGCGACCTTTATATTAATTCTACAGGAGGCGATATCAATTATGTCGCCATGCATCAACCAGGCGGAATCATCCAATTTCCGTTGGTTATATCGCACCGCCACATCAGACTGGCCGGCTTGTACAAAGGGACGCTGCTGGGATAAGCCGATATATGCGGCTTCTTCATCGGCTTTGAGATCCGTAATCCGGATATCGGCCGTCGGGCCGGCTCCGATAATAATCGGAAACCCATCTTCAGCAAGCGTTCGTTCACCCCTGCCGTCTCTAATTTTGTAAAGGATTTTCAAATTTTAACCTCACATTTGATGGGAATACGCACCAAACCTTGCCCCGGTTTAACGATGATTTTCTTGCGGACATCCTGGTATCCGTCCCGTGTTCCCACTATTGTATAGGTGCCGGGTCGCAGGCTCAGCTCCCGGCTCGCAAAGCGGCCCAGTTTGCCCACTTTGTAAACGGCGACGTCGGTAAACGTATCGGATTCAAGGGTTATTTTTACAGGGATCTGCGCAGCATCCACCATCCGGGTGAGTTTTTCGAATTGGTCCTGCAGTCGCGGACCTTTTGGATCAATTGCTTCAATTTCAGCAATTAGCTGAATGGCGTTTTCAAGCTGGCGATCTGATTCCAATGCTGCGGGCTGCTGTAGAAAAAAATTAATGCGCTTGTCCATACGGATGTGGTTCAGGGCGCGTTGTTTTCCCTGTGCGGCGAACCGCACATTTTTATCGATTTTAAGGACCTGCTGGTAGGCATTTAATGCCTCTTGCCAGTTTTCGGCCCGTTCTGCCGCTGTCGCCTTGTTGCGATAGGTTTCAATGCGGGCCAGGCGAATGGACTGATCCACCTGTGCCAGGGCATCTGTTACTTCCCGGGATTTTGGCCTGAACGATTTTGCTTTCAGCAATTTTGCCCGGGCAAGTTGATGGTCATTATTATGAAGCGCTGTCAGTCCTTCAGACATGAGCTGTTGAAATTCTTCATCGCTGATCTGACCTTTAACCCGCGCCACAGCCTGCCGGGCTTCTTTTGACTCGGGATCCAGTCGCAGCGCCTCCTGATAATCAGCATGAGCAAAAGCGATTTTACCTGCTTTTTCATGACGGTTTCCCGATTCCAACAGCCGCATGACGGCGTCTATATTTTGGGCGCGCTGCAGGCTGTGTTGCGCAAGCCGGTTATCCGGATCAATCATCAGGGCGATCGAGAATTTTTGCCGGGCCAGCTCACCGTTTCCCTCATCCAGCGCCATCCGGCCTTCGGCGAGCAGCCGTTCTAAAACCGGCTCGATCTGGCCGGCTAAGGCCCGGGCGCTGGCGGCGGCCGCCTCATATTTTGCGGCCGCTGCGGCATAATTGTTTTCAATTAAAAACCGATCCGCCTCATCAGCAAATTGCGTCATTTCACGATAGGTTTCCTTTCCCCATTGTGAAACGCCTTTTGCTTCCAGCGCCTGTTTTAGCTGCATAAATTCTGCCAGCTTCTGCTCCGCTCGGTTTTTTTCCGCAGCAAGCTTGGCCGGGTCCGGTGCTTTTTCAGGTAAAACCTTCGGTGTCTCTTCGGTCTTTTCTAATACCTGTTGATTTTGTTCGCTGATCGGCATTTTCACCTGGGATCGCTCAGAAGGGCGGCCGGCCAGGTAATGCCATAGCCAAAAACCGCCGGTCACCAGAAAAACAAGAACAAGGGCCAGTGTCACACCTTTGATTAGATTGCTGCGCTCGGTCAAAGATAACCCTTTGCCGGGGGCCTTTGGTGTTACGCTGACCGGCGTAATGATTTCCGTGCGGACGAAATCCGCGTTTTCCTCAACCCTACCGGAGTCCGTCACATCAGGCAGCATTGTCTGAGCAACGTCTGAGTGAATCATGCGTCCTAATCGGTTTTCGATATCTTCCATGCTGGCCGGGCGTTCTTCGGGAATTTTGGTCAGCATCTGGGTGATCAGTTGGTCCAAAGGATCAGGGATTCTCGTATTGGAAGCCAGCTGCCCGAATCGCTGGTTGACTGAAGCAGGCATTTCATTAAGGATTTTATCACGGGTGATATCCGGATAAAATGGCGGATATCCGGTGAACAGCTCATACAGCAACACCCCGAGAGCGTAAATATCGTCAGTCGGACGGGGTGGGTGGCCGTTAAGTTGTTGCGGGCTCATGCAAAACAGCGAACCACCGGATGTAATTTCAAGCGCATTCTGACCGGATTTAAAAACGCCGGCAATGCCAAAATCCGTCAACCGGGGCGTTTTCGGCTGATCGACTAGAATATTGCCGGCTTTAACATCTCGATGGACCAGCCCCAGACCATGGGCATAGCCCAGGGCATTGATCACCGGCCGAATAAGATTGATCATGTTAGCGGTGCCGATGGGTTCGAATTGGCTGCGGTAAATGGTCAGGTCCTGACCGTCGATATATTCCATGGAGATGAACGCCAGATCTTCAAATCGATGAAAATCAAAGACACGGACAATATTTGGATGAACCAGTTGTCGGGTATTGCGGCATTCATTTTTTAACAGTTTGACGCGGTCTGGACTGGCCGTAAGCTGTGGATTTAAAATTTTTATGGCGAGCTGTATTTCCAGCTCAAGATCCCAAACCCGCCAAACCTGCCCCATACCGCCTTCACCGATCATCTCAAGCAGGGAAAAGCGGGAAAGCAGTGTTTGGTCTTTTTTTAAATTCGGCATATTGAAATGTT
>CBDUUO010000276.1:0-4881 GCA_965370395.1 uncultured bacterium | reverse complement strand
CTAACCTCTGAACCTTTGAACCCGACGACTGACACCTGAAACCCGACACCTGAAACCTAAAAACGACAAGCGGCCGGATAGCCGGCAACCAGTAAGCCAGTCGCCAGCAGCCAGCTTACCTGGCAGGCATTCGTTCAATATTGGCCCTAAGCTGAGCGATTTCAATGCCGAGACCGACACACTGTTTGCCTTCCATGCAATTTTCAGCATCTCCATCTTCCAGGAAAGTTTTCAACTCGTGTCTGTCTTTTTTCAAGTTCACCACCCAGGTGTTTTGGTGCTTATCAAATTCAACGTTAATATCGATACCACATTCGCCGATATCCGGATACAAAGCGATAATCTTTTTGCAAAGTTCTTCTTTATCGATCATGGTCATTTTCCTTTTAGCATAACCTTTTTATAGAGTGAATAGCTTTTTATTCTTTTATAAAAGGGATCTTGAAAAAGATCATGGTTTCAGGTGTCAGTCCCCGGGTTCCAAGGTTCAAGGTTCAGCGTTCAGAGGTTCCGGTCACTGGCTTCTTGTTGCTGGTTGCTTGCTGCTGGCTCCGACTCGGTTAGGTTCGTCGCAGGCTGAACACCTGAATGTATAATGCTCGAAACTGAACCTCTGAACGCTGAACCCAGAACCCTGAACCTTTATCAACGGCTGATCCCGATGGCCCGGCGCACCCTTTCAAGCACCGGTCCGGCCACCGCCCGGGCCTTGTCAGCGCCCCGGTTCAAAATACGATCCAGATAATTTTTATCGTCCAGCAATTGCTGGTAGGTGTCCCGCCGGCTGCCGAAAAATTCATTGAGCCGTTCATAAAGTTCCTGCTTGATTTCACTGTAGGCCAGTCCGCCGTTGAGATAGGCATTACGCCTGGACTCTATGGCTTCCGCAGAAGCAAAATATTTGAATATGTTAAATACATGGCACTCCTCCGGATTTTTGGGATCTTGCGGACGTTTTGAATCTGTTACGATTCGCATCACCTGCTTGCGCAAGGCTTTGGGTCCAGCAAAAATCGGAATGGTGTTATGGTAATTTTTGCTCATTTTGCGGCCATCAATACCCGGTATGGTCATAACCGTTTTCTGGATAAGCGGTTCCGGCACCGTCAGCACCTCCCCGCAGGCGCTGTTTACGGCCAACGCAATATCGCGGGCAATTTCCACATGCTGTCTTTGATCCGCGCCGACGGGCACGAAATGGGACCCATAGAGCAAAATGTCGGCAGCCATTAAAACCGGATAGGTATACAGGCCCGCATTGACATCGGCATCCGGCTGCTTTCCGTCGTTGAGATTGGTTTCAACGGCAGCTTTATAAGCATGCGCCCGGTTGAGCAATCCTTTGGCCGTGAAGCAGTTTAGAATCCAGGTAAACTCAAAAATCTGTGGGATATCGGATTGGCGAAAAAAGACAACTTTGTTAGGATCCAGTCCCAGTGCCAGCAAGGTAGCGGCAACATCGTACACATTCTGATTTAAAGTATCTTTGTCCTTAAGGGTTGTCAGAGCATGATAGTCGGCCATAAAGTACAGGGTTTGAAAATTTTCGATCAGATCAAACGCGGGTTTGATCATCCCCAGATAATTTCCGATATGCAGCGTGCCGGTCGGTTTAATTCCGCTTAACGCAATTGGTTTCACCAGTGCACCTCGCCACCATTTGTTGATGAGATAGCCCTCAAGATATATAAATTAAGACGTAAAGAAGCGCTGACAAGGTTACCGTGATTCACAAAAGCAAGTGACTAAAGTGAGCTAAAATATTCTCATCATTCCTTGAGCCGTTCCCTTTGAATGACAAACATCAACAGCGACGGGATCACCAGCACCGTAAAAACAGTGGAGACGGCCAGACCGCCCAGGACCACGCTGCCAAGCCCTCTGTAAAATTCAGATCCCGGGCCGGGGATCAACACAAGTGGCAGCATGCCGAAGACACTGGTGGCAGCGCTCATGTATATTGGCCTTAAGCGTGTGCGCGTGGACTCCAGCACGGCTTCCCGATAAGGCATGCCGTTTAGCCGAATGTTGTTTAACGCCTGATGAACAATGAGAATGGCGTTGTTGACCACAACGCCGATAAGAATGATAAATCCCAGCATGGTGAGAATATCCAGGGGCTGGGGGGCTATAAACCAGTTGACCAGTTTGAGCCCCAACAGCCCGCCGACAGCCGCCAGCGGCAGGGTGAACATAATGACCAATGGATAAATGAAGTTGCCGAACAAAGCGGCCATGAGCAAATAGGCGATGATGGCCGCCAGGATAAAATTCCACTGCAGAGTCTCACGGGTCTCGGTCAGTTTATCGGCCACGCCGCTCTGCCCCACATCGGTTCCGCGCAGCATACCTTGCCCGGCCATAGGACTGATGACCCGGGTGTTGATGATTTCCATGGCTTCCTGCAGCGGGATGGAAAACGGCGGAGTGACCTCAAGGGTAATCGTTCGCTGACGTTCAAGATGACGGATCTGGCTGACTCCGGCGGTACGGTCCAGCTGCGACAGGGAAGAAATCGGAACGATCCGCCCACCGGGGATAGCGATCATGGAATGATACAGCTTCTCCGGGGTGCTAATATCTTCTTCGGAAGCTTTCAAAATCAGATCAATTTTTTTCTGGCCTTCCTGCTTGAAATCGCCGATGTCTCTGCCGTCCATGAGAACATCCAGAGCAATGCCGAAATCCCTGGCGGTCATTTTAACCGCTTTGAGACGATCCCTGTGCGGCACCAGTTGAGCTTCAGGAAACAGCAATTCCAGCGACGGCACCGGCCGTATCTGAGCCTGCGGGATTTCTGTTTTGATGGCACCAAGCACAGCCCCCGCCACCTGTACAATCCGATTTAAATCATCACCGCGGATATTGACTTCGACAGTCCGACCGCGACCCAGAGAAGTCTGGAACACCCCGGCCTGAATACTCACTCCGAACATTCCCGGAATCGAAAAGATGGTCCGCCTGAACAGCGGCAACAGTTCACCGGCCCGTTGCTCATGCGTGCTGATGGCTCCAAAGAGCATAATCTGCTCGGCACCTACATAAAACATATCCTTAATACCGGGAAACCCATCATTGTCTTTGCCGATATAGGGCGTATTGACCCGATAGATATATTCCCCGATGGCTTTGCGTTCATCAAATGAAAGACCCGGTGGTGGAATCAGCAGGTTAATGACCAGGTTGCGGTTGCCCTGGGGCAGATATTCCGCTTTGGGAAGTAACATCCTGGCACCCAATATCGAAATTGTACTGAAGATCAAAACGGTGGCGATCTGGGTCATCCAGTTTTGGGTTGCCATCTTCACCAAAGCCATGATGCCGTTAACCAATCGGGTACCGATATTGCTGCCGACTTGTATGCGCGTCTGACACGAGTCTTCACTTCCGGTTAATTCAAAAAGTTGCCTTGAGAACATCGGGATCACCGAAACGGAAACAAACAGGCTCAACCCCACGGCAAAGGTGACCGCAATGGCAATATCTCGGAACAGCTGCCCGGCTTCTTCCTTCATAAAAATGACCGGCAAAAAAACGGCAATGGTCGTCAGGGTGGATGCCAGAATGGCCCCCCAGACTTCACGGGCACCGTCATATGACGCTTGAAAGGCGGATTTTCCCATGTTGCAATGTCGGTCAATGTTTTCAAGCACAACAATCGCACTGTCAATCAGCATGCCGACGGCAAATGCAATCCCTGCCAGGCTGACCACATTCAGATTGCGCCCCATCAAATGCATAAAACCAAACGTGCCGATAATGCTGATCGGAATAGCGGTGGCCACCACAAATGTGGAGATAAAACTCCTTAAAAAAATCAACAATACAATGATGGCGAGGGTTCCGCCGATGAGGATATTTTGTCGGACCAGTTTAATGGCACCTCGAATATAGGGCCTTTGATCATATACCCATTTGAGTTCAATCTTTACGGAGGCGAGTTTTTCAGCGTTCAATTGGTTGACCACTGCTTCCAGGCGGTCCGAAAGCTCAAGGATGTTGGCATCCGGTTCCGGTTTGACTCCGATGGCAATCCCCTCCTGGCCCAGGTGCAACATGGCCGTGGCCAGCTTCTCATAGCCGAATTTAACCGTCGCCAGATCCGAAACCCGGATGCGCTGCCGACCGGTGGAACGAATAACGATGTCTTCGATGTCTTCGGCAGACTTAAACTCGCCTACGGCCCGGATGCGATAATCCCGCCGGCCGACTCCCATGACCCCGGCTGAAATGTTAATATTTTCAGCTTTGAGAATTTCGATCAACTCGGATATGGTCAGCCCAAAGGCCGCCAGTTTTTCCGGTCGAACGATGATATGCATCTCTTTTTTAGTTCCACCACCGATAAAAAGATCCGCGACACCGGTAGTTCTTTCCAGATACTGCCGAATGTTATTTTCAAAATAGGTTCGATATTGGTAGGGCGACCGAGGATTATCTCCGGTGGTTTTAAGAACCATCCAGATCACCGGCGAAGTGGCAGCGCCGGTGGCGGTGATGATGGGTTTGTCAACATTTTCCGGATATGAAGGAACTTCGTCGAGTTTGTTTGAAACCCGCAGCAGGGCGGTATCCACATCGGTACCGATGCTGAACCTCAGTGTAACGGTTCCCTGGGAGTTAAATGACGCGCTTTCCATCTCCACAAGTCCGGGGACACCTTTTAAAACTTTTTCCTGTTCTTCAATAATCTCCCGCTCCACCTCATAAGGGGTGGATCCGGCCCAGGTTGTGGTTACGGTGATCTCGGGTTCAATGACGGTGGGACTTAACTGATAGGGCATCCGGCTAAGTCCGATAAGCCCAAACAGAATGACCAGAATGACAGCCACGATCACCGTCACCGGTTTTTCAATGGAGAATTTAACAGCGTTCATTGTC
>CBDUUO010000275.1:0-4898 GCA_965370395.1 uncultured bacterium | reverse complement strand
ATTTCATGGGAAACGCCGTATTTGACGTGGCCATCCAGGGTGCGTACCGAAAGGGAGCCGGATTCCTTTTCTTTTCCGCCGATGGTAAGAATCAGGGGAATCTGGTTTAACTGGGCTCCACGAATTTTTTTGTTCAGACTTTCGGCGCGGTCGTCAACTTCCACCCGCAGGTCGGCTTTTTCAAGCGCGGATTTCACCTCATTGGCATAAGAAATCAGGTCATCATTAATCGGCAGAATCGCCGCCTGAACCGGTGACAGCCACAACGGCAACTTGCCGGCAAAGTGTTCGATCAAAATCCCCAGAAAACGCTCAATGGATCCGAAAATGGTGCGGTGAATCATCAGCGGCCGGTGGCGTTCATTGTCTTTGCCGATATAAGTCAGGTTAAACCGTTCCGGCAGCGCCATATCCAGCTGGATGGTGCCGCACTGCCAGGTCCGACCCAGGGCGTCTTTAATATGCAGATCGATTTTAGGGCCGTAGAAAGCGCCGTCACCCTCATTTAAGGTATATTCATGGCCGTAAGCCTTCAGTCCCGATTCCAACCCCTTGGTGGCGTGTTCCCATTGCTCGTCGGTGCCGATGGATTTATCCGGGCGGGTCGACAGCTCCAGAAGAAACCCCAGGCCAAAGGTACGGTACAGCCGCTCTGACAAACGCAGCACACCCAGAATTTCTTCTTCAATGTGCTCCGGCATCATATACAGATGGGCGTCGTCCTGGTGAAAAGCCCTGACCCGAAAGAGCCCCTGCAAAACCCCGCTGAGCTCATGCCGGTGCACCAGGCCGACCTCAGCCGCCCGCAGCGGCAGATCCCTGTAAGAATGGGGCTTTCGTCCGTAAATGAGCATGCCGCCGGGACAGTTCATCGGTTTGATGGCATAATCGTTGTCATCGATAGAGGAGATATACATATTTTCCCGATAATTTTCCCAGTGGCCGCTTTTTTCCCATAGCGACCGGTTAAGCATGATCGGTGTTTTGATTTCCACATATCCGGCGGCGCGGTGTTCGGCGTGCCAGTAATCCAGCAGGGAATTCCAGACCACCATGCCTTTGGGATGGAAAAAAGGCATCCCCGGTGCTTCTTTGTGAAAACTGAACAGATCCAGCGCCTGTCCGATTTTGCGGTGATTCCTTTTTTTGGCCTCTTCCAAAAAATTCAGGTGTGCATTGAGCTCTTTTTTTGAGAAAAAAGCCGTCCCGTAAATTCGCTGAAGCTGCGCTTTGGTCGGGTCCGCCCGCCAGTAAGCGCCTGAAACTTTTGTGAGCTTAATCGCCTTTACATAGCCGGTATGCGGCACATGCGGGCCGCGGCACAAATCGGTAAATTCGCCCTGTTCATAAAACGAAATGGTGCCGTCTTCGATTTCCGAAATCATTTCCTGCTTGTACGGCTCGTCTTTGTAAAACTCCAGTGCTTCGGCTTTGGACACCTCTTTGCGGTATATGGGCAGTTTGGCTTTAATGATTTTTTTGATTTCAGCTTCAATTTTGGCAAAATCCTCTTCCGAAACCGGCTGCATGTCGATGTCGTAATAAAAGCCCTCATCAATGGCCGGACCAATCGTCAGTTTGGCATCTTTGTAAAGCCGCAAGATGGCCTGGGCCATCACATGGGCCGCACTGTGACGCAAAACGTGCAGCGCCTCCGGATCTTTGCGGGTGATCAAACGAACCCTGGCATCTTCGGCGATCGTTGTGCTTAAATCAACCTGTTGGTCGTCTAGTTCCATAGCCACACAGTTGCGCGCGAAGTCCGCTGAAATACTTTCGGCCAACTCCAGGCCCGTCGGGGCATTTTCAAAAGTCTTTAAGTTCCCGTCTGGAAGTGTTATGTTTATCATTATCTTCTCACCTTGATATGTTTTGAACAAATGCTAACATTAAAGGATAACAAACTTATACATCTAAGCAAAGGGCAAATTAAATAACACCGATAGGCGAAAGGCTTTGAAGGGTCAAGAAGAAAAATGCCAGGACGCGACACGCACAGTTATTTAATCATCGATTCCATCTCCGAACTCGAAAAGTTTGCCGGCCGGCTGGAAAAGCAAAAAATCATCGGCGTAGACCTGGAAGCCGACTCGATGTATCATTTTCAAGAGAAGGTCTGTATGATCCAAATCGCCACGCGACACGCCACAGCCGTCATTGATCCGCTGCAGATTAATAATTTATCCGTATTAAAGCCGGTTTTCGGGCGCGCTGACATTCAGAAAATATTTCATGGCGCTGATTATGATGTGCGGTCTCTTTATCGAGATTTCAGGATTAGCGTCAACAATCTTTTTGACACCGAACTGGCCTGCCGCTTTCTGGGGTATAATGAAAGCGGTTTGGAGGCGGTGCTTAAAAATAGATTCAATGTGCGCCTGAATAAAAAGTATCAGCGCAAAGACTGGTCAAAACGCCCCCTGCCAAAGGATATGATTGCCTATGCTGCCAAGGATGTACACTATCTTGTCCCCCTGGCAAAAAGTCTGCATCAGGAGCTCAAACACAAAGGCCGTCTTTCCTGGGTTGAGGAGGAATGCACCTATTTGAGCAGGGTCAGACCGGCATCCCCAGACTCGGGTCCCTTATTCCCCGGATTTAAAGGGGCCGGAAAACTGGGCCCCAGGGGTCTGGCGATTCTGGAAGAGCTGCTGCAATTGCGCAAAAAAAATGCCCGGCAGCAGGACCGGCCTCTTTTCAGAATAATTGGAAATAGGTCGCTATTAGCACTGGCAGAAACACGCCCCCAGAGCATTGGGAAGCTGCTAAAAACAGAAGTGCTGGGAATCAAACAAATCAACCGCTACGGCAAAGCGGTTATCGCCGCGGTAAAAAAAGCCCAGCAGATCCCTGCAAAGGATTTGCCGAAATATCCTCGTAAAACCGCACCGAATGTACCGGCTATTGTTGCCAAACGCGTTAAGGAACTGCGGAACTGGCGGGACAATCTGGCGAAGAATCTGGAGATCGATCCGGCCATCATTTGCACCAAAGCGCTGATCAGTGCGATCGCGGTGCCAAGACCCCTCACGATGAGCCGTCTGTTAAAGATTAAAGAACTGAAAAACTGGCAGGCAACTGAATTTGGCAGCGACATCATCGATATTTTAAAAACCATCGGCTGAATATGACTATGGAAGAAAAAATTACGATCCCGTCCGGGCGGTATCGGCTGGAAGGCTATTGGCTGGCAGGCGCCGCGGGTAAAGGGGTGGTGATCACACACCCCCATCCGCAGTACGGCGGCACGATGAATAATCCGGTCGTTGAAAGCGTTCAAAGCGCCTACCAGCAACACGGCTATGCAACCCTGCGATTTAATTTCAGAGGGGTCGACGGCAGCCTGGGAAACTATGACAATGGTATAGGCGAACAGGATGACGTCCGCGCCGCCATCGCTTATGTTGAAAACATGAATGTGAGGTCAGTCGACCTTGCCGGTTACTCTTTCGGGGCCTGGGTCAACACCGGGGTCGCCGCCGATAGCCGCACTTCGATCAAGTCCATGATAATGATTTCGCCGCCGGTCGGATTCATCAAATTTGAAAATGTCAACGCCTTGAACTGTCTGAAACTGGTGGTAACCGGCAGCCGGGATGACATCGCACCGGTTAATCAAATCCGCGATCTATTGCCGGCCTGGAACCCGGATGCGCAATTTGAAATTATCGACAGCTGTGATCATTTCTATTCCGGCCATCTGGACAAGCTGCAGTCGATTCTGATATCTTTCCTGCAAACCCAAAAAACAAATAGCCCATGAAAACTGAATCATTTACCAACGCACCCCACTAATACCCAATACCCAATACCCAAATTAACCTTCAAAATATCGCAGTTCAACCCGTTTTCGGCCTGTCAGACGCTCATACGTTTCATCCGGGTATCCCAGTGCAATGACGGCATAAACCGTTTCTTCATCCGTAATTTTTATAAACGGTTTGATGGTGGGATCATTGCGCATGGCTTCAACAGCAAAGCCGATCAAACAGCTCCCCAGCCCCATACTGTGAGCGGCCAGCAGTATATTTTGAGTGGCCAGCATGGCATCTTCCATCGGGCAACTGCCGCCGGGCGTGGAGGCGACAACGATAACCGCGGAGGCCCCGTGGAAAAGACGGTCGCGCCCGTGGTGTTCCCATTCCTGCAATGCTTCTTTCACCGACTGATAGTACTCCCGATAATAATTATCCAATGCGGGTTTGCCGATCATTTTCAGCGCTTTGCGCATCAATCTTTTTTCAGCCAGGCGGTTGATATTCTTAAAAAATGAACCGATGCGCTGTCTGAATTCATTCACCGCAGCGCGGTCCGCAAAAACCGTAAAGGTCCAGTTCTGACAGTTGGTGCCCGATGGTGCGGTGGTTCCGATCTTTACCAGATCTTCAAGTATCGATCGATCAACAGCTTGCTGGGTATAGTTGCGGCACGATCGCCGCGAGGCCATCAATTGAACCAGGCGGGCCGTATCAAATTCGCCATGCGGCAGCCAGTTTTTCCCCAGATGAAAGCTGTTAAATGAAAGGCTTTGTTCATCGATTGCGTTTACCTGCACCGCATCAACCGGACAGACGGCCACACAGTGTCCGCATTGCAGCGAACGATCACCGGTTACAGCCGCCTTATCATCATGCATACTGATGGTTCCGTTCGGACATACCTTTACGCATAGCTCGCAACCGATGCATTTCTCCTGATCGATGATGGTCGTAACTTTTTGGTCAATCATCAGTAACTCCGATAGTATACAAATTTACCAAACAAGGTTGGCCGTTTGGCCCGTTGAGCCGGTTAAAATTTGAAAAGTAACTAAAATGCCTAAAATGATCTAAAGTGACTAAAGCCCGCCCTCGCGCTATAAAATACTATCATGTAATTACTTCAGTTAACGGTGCAGG
>CBDUUO010000274.1:0-4928 GCA_965370395.1 uncultured bacterium | reverse complement strand
ACTGACACCTGACACCCGAAACCTACTTATTCCTGACACCTAAAATAAAACGAATATAACCCATCAAACGGTATCATCATTCCTGCCTGATAGTGATTTTTCCGCTGCACGAACCTGCTCAACCAGCAGCTTGACTTTGGCAAGATCCTTCTTGAACCGAATCGGTTTGCCGGTTTTATCCAGTGCATTGGTCCGGGTACAGCTGTCCACACCCGCCGGTCTGACCTGCCGGATGCCTTCCATGACATTTTGCGGAGAAATGCCGCCGGCCAGAATCACAGGAATATTGGAGGCTTCGACCAATTTTTGAGCCGTTGCCCAGTCGCAGATTTTCCCGGTGATTCCGACAAAACCCTGCACCGGCTGACTGTCTTTGTGATCACCGGAGGGTTTCGCCAGAAAGGTGTCGGTTAAAAAGAAATCACTTGCCGGTTCGAAGCGTTGCGCTAATTCAAGTGTCGGAATCTCATCGGCCCCTTCGGATTGCGCAATCGGAATCGATCGCACGATTTTAATTTCCGGAAAATGTTTTCTAACAGACGCCTGCAGGTGGATCAATCGATCGCAGAAATCCCAAAGATTGCCGCTGTCCGGCAGCGCCTCACAAAAATGGACGATATCCGGTTGATAATAATCCAGTGTGCGCAAAACGGACTCCGGATGGTTATACAGCGGAATTAAACTGCTTTTGGCAGCGGTTGACTGAATGGTTTTAATGGTTTCTTTTAATTGTGGGAGTTTCCAATTTTCTTCCGAAATAATCACACTACCGATATGATCGACATCCAGTTCGATGAGGTCCTCGGCTTCCAATGGCGTCTGGACTTCATAAATTTGTACAATGATTCGCTGCATAATTAAACCGGTTGAAACGCTATTTAGGTTTTAAATATTGACAATTAGAGCCGTCTCTAACATATTCACCCTGAATTCGCAAACCGCTTGCCTGAATGATGCACAACTAAAGCGACTAGCTATTTATAAATTAAATCTTTGCTTTTTTTTGAAATATTTTATCCAGATCGTTTAGCTTAACAGTTCGGTAGTTACCATGATACTCATAATCGACTTTGGCACCCAATACAATCAACTGATTGCCCGCCGGGTGCGGGAAAATCACGTCTACTGCCTGATCGAACCGCCGACGATCAAAGTCAGCGCAATCCAGCGCTTAAATCCTGAGGGCATTATTTTATCCGGCGGGCCATCGAGCATTTATGAAAAAAGCAGCCCCAAAATTGACCCGGCCGTATTTAAATTAGGCATTCCGGTTTTAGGTATCTGTTACGGCATGCAATTTATGATGTCTGCCTTGGGCGGGACCGTCAAGCGGGCCGGAAGGCGAGAATACGGATTTGCTGAACTGAACATTTTACGTCCAACCGGTATTTTTGAAGGCATTCAAAAAAAGACCCAGTGCTGGATGAGTCATGGTGATTCCATTCAGCAGCTGCCAGCAGGTTTCACGATATCAGCCTCTACCGAAAATACCGCGGTGGCAGCGGCGGCACATCGCAGCCAGGGCCTGATAGGGGTTCAGTTCCACCCCGAGGTGGCTCATACACCGCTGGGCAAAAAAATGCTGCGAAATTTTCTATTCGGTGTATGCGGTTGCAAACGCTCCTGGTCGATGAAATCCTTTGCCAAAGAGGCCATCGAAAATATCCGGCAAACAGTCGGTGATAAAAAGGTTATACTTGGATTAAGCGGCGGCGTGGATTCCTCAGTCACTGCAATGCTGCTGCACAAAAGCATCCAGAAACAGCTAACCTGTATTTTTGTCGACAACGGTCTTTTGAGAAAGAACGAAGCCGACAAACTGAAAACCACTTTAACCCAGCACCTGAATATCAACATTCGATTCGTCAATGCCGGCTCCAGGTTTTTAAAAGCGCTGGCAAAGGTCACAGACCCTGAGAAAAAACGCAAAATTATCGGCCGCATATTTATGGAGGTTTTTGAGGCGCAAGCCAAAAAGATAAAAGGCGCGGAGTTTTTAGCCCAGGGGACCCTGTATCCGGATGTGATTGAATCGGTATCGGCTTTCGGCGGTCCGACAACCGTCATCAAATCCCATCATAATGTGGGCGGACTTCCCAAAAAAATGAAATTAAAGCTCATTGAGCCCCTCAGATACCTGTTTAAGGACGAAGTTCGCCTGCTGGGCAAGGAGCTGGGGCTGCCGCATGATCTGGTCTGGCGTCAGCCCTTCCCCGGTCCGGGCCTGGCCGTCAGAGTTTTGGGTGAAATCACCCGCAAACGTTTGCGGATATTGCGGGATGTAGACGACGTTTTACTTGAAGAGATTAAAAATGCCGGGTATTATATAAAATTATGGCAATCTTTTGCCGTTCTGCTGCCCCTGAAAAGCGTAGGGGTAATGGGTGATCAACGGACCTATGAAAAAATAGTCGCCATTCGGGCAGTCACCAGCAAAGATGCCATGACGGCGGATTGGGCAAAATTGCCGCATCAATTGCTTGGGAAAATTTCCAATCGGATAATCAATGAAGTCGATGGTGTCAACCGGGTGGTCTATGACATCAGCTCGAAGCCGCCCAGTACCATCGAATGGGAGTAAAAAAGGGTAGTGACCATGATTGACGACGAACAGTATTCCTCGTTTAAATTTGATGGAGATGACGAACCGGATTCTGAGCAAACGCTCTATCAAGAAGAAGCCACGAATCGACGGATTGAAAAATTAAGCCATCGGGTGACCATTATATCGATTCTAATCCCGGTTCTTATCGGGGTTGTATTTTACATTGCCTACCGCGAGATCACCGACCGTGTCAGCCAGAGCCAGGATACCGAGGCCATGGAAATCCAAAATCTGTCAACCCAGCTGGAAGAAAATTTTGCCGCATTATCGACAAAATACGGTGATTTGGAGGCGGCTTTAACCCAGAAACTGGCGGCCCTCGAAAAAGTGGATAAAGCCATGAAAACCAATCTTAAAAAGGCTGAAGACACCGTTGCTAAAATAAACGCGACCAAGGCGAACAAAAAAGATCAGCAGGATGCCATTGCTAGACTAAATACGGCATTGAACCCCATTCGCAATGAATTAAAAACCCTCGCCCCCCTGCGCAATGATCTCAAGGCGGTTACAACAGAATTGGCGTCACTGGATAAGGATCTGCAACAACAGCTATCCACACTTTCTAAAAAGGTTGATAAAGCATTGAGAAATTTGACTAAAATTCAATCCGATATGTCAGTTCTGTCCGATCGAAAACTGGACAGAGACTCCTTGCAGCTGGAACTGCTGAAAGCCAAGAAAAGTTATCAAAGAGATCTGGATTTAACAAAATCGGCCATCGATAAACGCCTGGCATCCATGCTCAGAAAAATAAAAGACCTGGAAAAATTAGCCCAGGCACCGCTGAGCTCAGCCAGACCGACCGGTCAAACGGTTTCACCGGGGTCCGGTGGCATCGTTGAACAGGAAATCAAAGAATAGAATGGATAACGATTCATTACATGCCCTTCTGAAATCGGTGGCAGCAGGTCGGCTGCCGGTTAAAGATGCAGCCGGGCAGTTGCGCCATATCGGCTACGAAGATATTGAATACGCCCATGTCGATCATCACCGCTCTTTGCGCAAAGGGTTTCCGGAAGTTATTTTCGGTCAGGGGAAAACAGCGGATCAGGTGATCGGCATCATGGATAAAATGAAAGATCAGGAAAACATTATACTGGTCACGCGCATTGAACAAGATAAAGCTGAGGAAGTTATCAAGCGCTTTCCGAAAGCGGTTTATCACCCGGATGCCGGAATGGTCGTGTGGGAGCTTAAAAAACCCCGAATTAGCGGCCGCGGGACCATTTGCATCATTTCAGCCGGCACATCGGACATACCGGTTGCCAAAGAAGCATATCTGACAGCCAAAGCGATGGGTAACGGGGTCGAAACCATTTTTGATGTGGGTGTGTCGGGTATCCATCGCCTGTTTAGTCATAAAGAATCCATTGAAAAAGCATCGGTGCTTGTTGTGGTTGCCGGAATGGAAGGCGCCCTGCCCAGCGTTGTTGCCGGCATGGTCAGTCGCCCGGTGATTGCCGTGCCGACCAGCGTGGGGTATGGGGTTAGCCTCGGCGGCCTGACGGCCCTGTTTGCAATGCTCAACAGCTGCAGTTCGAATGTGGCCGTGGTCAACATTGATAACGGTTTTGGTGCGGGTTATATGGCATCGATGATCAACCGAAAATAGAAGCTCTCTTATGCAAATTCGCGAGGCCATTACCAGTTTTTCGCAGAGTGAGAAGATAAAAGCGGGGTTGATTTGGGCAACCCAGGTGGTCGAATTATACAAAGCCCTGCCCGACCCCGATAAACCGGGTGCAGAAGAAATAATAAAGGCCATCGTTGGTATGATCGGCAGTGAAATCCTTATCTGCAAAAAATCGGCTCCGAGTGATCTCTGGATAGAAGCGGAAAAAAGCATTGACACCGCCATGGTGATGATCAACTCCAGCGTTGCGCACGAAGCCGGTTATCACCTCACCCAGGCCCTGACCCAGGTCACCACCATCGGCCAGAGATCCATGTCGATTTTAAGAGACAAAGGGCTTTTGTAAGGTTTTAATTTTTATAGCAATTATTTGCCATTTGGATGCTAAGTGCGGCTTGAGACTGCAGAACGGACAGGGTCAGGTCCATATCGCTTTTGCGGGCCTCATCGGTTGTTCCCAATTTTTTTTTCCATGCCTTTCCGCCGATGAAGTAAAAGGCATAGCATTTATCGACTGCGCCCATAAAACAGGGATTTTTTTTACCGTTGTGCTTTAAAATATCAATCTCGATTTTGGCCCGACCCAGCAACCCGAGAAACTGTTCATAGCTAACGTTGGTTTCAAGGTTACTTTGAATATTGGATAGTGCGCTCAATACATTTTTTTCCTCAATTGATTTTTTGGGGCCC
>CBDUUO010000273.1:0-4932 GCA_965370395.1 uncultured bacterium | reverse complement strand
TTCCCAACCCAATAGAGCCCCAATGGATACCACTCGAGGGTGTGTGCAGGAACTGCCGTACCGTGCCTTTTAGACTGGGTAATCGCAATCTTGTATTGCGCCATGCTGGAAGATAGCTGCCCTTCTAAACCGTCTGCGCCAGCAAGACCACTGATTGCCGCTGATTCGAGATCATGACGATTTACTTTCCTGGCTATAGAAAGCGTCTTATTGGAATAGTCTCGCAAACTTGGTATATCCATTAACCAGAAACAAGCGATGGATAGATCAGCCATCACTTCAGCCTGTTGTTCTATGGCATCGGGAGGCAACAATCGAAGTGCTTCCTCCAACGCTATCTTCGCTTTTTCCCATAAGCCAATCGCTGCATAGGCCCGCCCACATCGTGCGCGTAGATCTGGAAGAAGGTCCTTATTTCCGCTTTCTTCGGCAATTTTACAGGCGCGTATCAGATGTGTTGCTTCTTCCCGATGCGCCGCCGCCCGGTGGGCTCTTTCAGATGCCCGGATAAGATAGCGTAAGGCACGCTCTTTCTTACCTGCGGCTGTGGCATGATAGGCCAGCATCTCGTAGAACTCATCCAACCTATCAGGATAAAGCCCTTCTATGGCTTTCCCTATTTTTTCGTGTATCTCTTTTCTCCTTTGGAGAAGTAAGCTGTTATAGACGACTTCTTGAGTAAGTGCGTGTTTAAAAATGTATTCTAACTCCGGGAAGAGTTTCTTTTCGTATATGAACTCCAATCCCTGAAGGTTTAGAAGATAGGACTTGATCTCCTCTCGCATTCCAGTGATGGTTTGAAGAATGCGAAAGGCAAAATCCCTTCCAATAACAGATGCCACCTGCATGGTGCGTTTGAGGTTGTCCTCCAGACGGTCGATTCGCGCTGCGATGATACCTTGAATGGTATTGGGAACCTGAATATCCGATGCCTTTCTGCTCAACACATACTGGTAATCCTTTCTCTGAATGGAGCCATTTTCCAGTAAGCTATGGGTAAGCTCCTCAACGAAGAGGGGATTGCCTCCAGTTTTACCGATGATGAGTTCCTTGAGTTCCGGCACGACTTCGGCGCCCTCTAGGATAAATTGTACGAGTTCGGCGCTGGTACTGGTAGAAAGTTGATCGACGCCGATTTTGTTGTAATAGGATTTACTGCCCCAAGCGTGGGTATATTCCGGCCGGTAAAGAAGGATCAATAAGATATTGGTGTTGGTCAGCCACCGGATCAAATAAGTTATAAACTCCTCCGAGGTCTTATCGATCCAATGAAGGTCTTCAATAGCAAGAACAAGGGGCTTATTTTGGCTTTCTCGAATAAGCAGGTCCCTGATGGCCTCGAAAGTCTTCTCCCTTTTCTGCTTTGGCTCGAGCTTTAGGTATTCTTCATTTTCAACCTTGAGTGAAAAAAGCTCATACAAGGATGGAAGAATGTCTTTGAGTTTATTATTGAGCTGGTTGATCCTCTCTACTATCTTTTTCTTGATGAGGTATTCAGGATCTCCCTCCTTGATACCGAAGTATGACCTTAGGATATCTATTATGGGCAGATAGGCCATCGTACCCCCGTAATGGAGGCATTGGCCCTCGAGGTAAGTGTATTCATCCTGGTGCAGCATGTTTTGTAGCTCTAGAATAATCCTGGATTTCCCCACCCCGGCTTCGCCCACGATCCCTAAAACCTGCCCGGACCCTAATTTTGCTTTATCAAAGACTTTTTTGAGGACTTCCATCTCGTTTTTTCGGCCGACGAATTTCGTCAAGCCTTTGGCGACAGATGCCCCGATTCTTGTTTCAACCTCGCTGGATTTGACCACCTCGTAAGCCGCCTGGGGTTTCTCTTTCCCTTTCATCTCGAATTTGCCCAAAGGCTTGAACTCGAAGAAATCCCTGGCCAGCTTGTGGGTGTCATGCGATACCAGGATGGTGCCGGGTCTGGCCATACCCTCCATCCGAGAGGCAAGGTTCGTGGTGTCACCAACGGCGGTGTAATCCATCCGAAGATCGTCGCCGATGGAGCCCACAATCACCGGGCCTGAGTTCAGCCCGATTCTCAGCTGAAAGTTCACCCCGTATTCCTTTTTAATTTTTTCTCCATAATGCCCTATGGCTTTCTGAAAGGATAAAGCCGCATGACAGGCTCGTTGAGCATGGTCCTCATGAGCCACAGGCGCACCAAACAGGGCCATGACTCCATCGCCTGTAAATTGGTTGATGGTCCCCTCGTATTTGTGGATTTCATCCATCAAGATTTTGAAACAACCGTCCATGATTTGATGCACTTCTTCCGGATCAATTTTTTCCGCCATGGCAGTGTAATTCGCCACATCAGCAAAAAGCACCGTCACCAACTTCCGCTCGCCTTCAATCGAGCTTCGGGTGGTAAGGATCTTATCGGCCAGGAATTTTGGGGTATAAGATTGAGGCTTAGTGTAATCGATGGGAGGAGCTTCTTCGGGCTTTACTAAATCATGACCACACTCATCGCAAAACATCGCCTCGATTGGCAAGGCCTTGCCACACTGGTGGCATTTACGCTCCAATTTTTCTCCGCATTTAAGGCAAAACTTGGCTCCTTCCCTGTTATTAGACTGGCATTTTGGGCATTTCATTTTTAAATCTTTTTAGGTAAATATATTCGTTTATTGCAGATAATGGAAACGATCAAAATTAGAAAAAGACAAACAACTGGAGCTTGATGCCACACTCAACATTCAATAGGAGACAAGAAGTTTCACAATAGAAGCGGCTTCAGGAGAAAAGTTTACAATTGAAGAGCGAATCGATGCTCTGATCAACATAAAAAGGTTGATGTTTTGCAGTACCACATCGTGGCAGAAATTGGCAAGCTATTTTAATGCTTTTGAAAATCCCATCATAAAGTGATCACTCGATATATAAATTAAGAAAGGAATTAAATGATATTGCAGATGGGGAATAATTGAGGGAAGGACTAATCAACTGGTCTATGTCGGGATATTTATTTGAAAAATTTCTTTTGACATCATCTTTTTGATGGAGGCTTTCTCTTTGATATTCCCACCACATTCGGCAGGGGCCAAGAAATCGCGCCTTCATTGGCATCATTTGAGCTTGTTTCATAGCTTCCGGTAAGGTCCAATTCTTTATGGCCTGAGTTTATGTATAGCTGGGCCTGGGGTCCGCCTTCGGTATACATGGCCCGTGAGATATTGAGGGGAAGTTTTTTGAGGATATTAATCAGATCATATGTGCTGTACAAGGATCGCACATGAATGAATAAAATATTATCCTGTCCATCGATGCCGATGGCAGATGTACTCCAGCGGCGCGGTTGCGGCTTCCAGACATTTTTTTCTGTGCAGGATATCATGCGGATGCTCTGTACCAGGGTCCCGTACTTTTGCTTCCAGAATTGGAAATCTTCACACTGGCGGTCAATAATTTTGGCTCGTGGGACATCGGAGCTCTGCCGGTCAAATGCCAGGATGGTCATATCTTTTGATAACCTGGGGTTATTGATGTGGACTTTTGTGCGCATCAGCGACACGCTGGTTTTGTAATCGGTCTGATACATGCTGGGATTGATGGCGGCCACCAGTCCGTTTTGCCGGCACCATTGTTTGGGTGTCAGCGGGACGCCGTTTTCAGCCAGCGAAGCATTGAGCAGTCTCAATTGATAATATTTGGGATCGATTCGCAGCACCTTCACCAGTGAATCCCCGACTATAGCCGCTTGAGGCGCCAGAAATGTCCCCAGTTGAAGACCTTTGTCAAGCTGCTGCCAGCCAGGTTTCTGCCTGGATTTTTGCTCTCCAGCCATGGGTTGAGTTTCAACGCTAACTGATATGGCGAGAAGATAAATCAGTATGAGTAGCGAGTTTTGTGCAAGTTTCATATCTATTCCAGGTGTTTGGGCGGCTTGCCGATTTTATCCCCCAGTGCTCTTTCGCGGTTTTTAACGATCTGGGTGCAGATTTCAGTGATCGCATTTTTAATCCACATAGACGTCTGGGAGCCTTCGGTATAATTGGCTTCCCCGAATGATTGGACGCGGTTTTGCTTTTGCAGGTTATTCACCTGGGAAAATTCCTTGCTGGAGCCGGGCTGATAAACGGCAAACGTTCTGCCGCCGAATCGGTTAATTAATGAGAAAACCGGTATATCGCTGGGACCGTCGGCAATATAAATCATGTTTTGAAACGGTACCCGGCGATCCTCGTCCGGTATCATCGCGTTTACCTCAATATCCGGGATTTTGTTGCTGCCCTTATTGATTTCAAAGACCGCTCTGGTCTTGGTTGTATTATCAAGCGCATATGCAATCTGAGAGATTATTTTAGGATCTTCTGAGGTTGTTTCCTTGCCGGCATCCAGATAACCGGGAGGGGGCTCATCTTCTATAAATTCGCAGCCCCAGACGCCGTCTACATGCGGTGCAATCTTGCTGCCCAGGATCATTTGCCTCAAACCCGTTGAAACAATGTAATGTTCCACCTGGATTTCATGCTGTACATATTCCGGGTTCGTGGCCGCGAAGTGTTTAATTTTGTTAAAAAAATCAGGTAGTCCCTCGTAGAACTCAATTTTGCTGCCGAGCTTTCTCAATCCGGCATTATTAAGACCCTTAAATGTGCCCTGCCGGGCGTAGGTTAATATGTGATTGAGGTACAGCGTGTCGGTTGAAATGAGGTCAAGACCGTCTTTTTTGTAATAGTTGGGTAATTCCTCAACTTCTTTCCAGAATTTTTTGGAATCGACCTTGTACAATTCAAAAATCGGCGCCTGCATGTAGCCGGGGCTCAAGGTTTTGTCAAAGTCCCAGATGCAGGCGATGATATTCTGGAGAAAAAGCGGCTGGGTCATGTTGAATTTCCTTGCAATAGAATTGGCAATTCAGGTTATTACTTAATATAAAACAGGTTCCAGATCAAATTATAATTTAATTTACCA
>CBDUUO010000272.1:0-4976 GCA_965370395.1 uncultured bacterium | reverse complement strand
AAAGGCTGTTGCCGTTCCGACAATACCGCCTCCTATAACCACCACATCCGCCCTGCTAAAATCCTCTTCCTTTGGTATGTATATTCTTCCCATTTATCCAAACCTCCTTTTTTTTCCGCATCCATCAAAATTTTAATTTAGACAGGATATACAGGATGAATATGATATTTTCAGTACAAAAATAATCACGAAAACACCCCAGTACGAATGTTCCAACTTACGGGGCAAGCGAAAGATTGAAAGCACGAAATAAACTAAAATCTTGTCAATCCTGTTAATCCTGTCTAATAAAAATGGACTGCCTTACGGGCGGTTTACCAGCCTCACATTACGTATGACTATGACTTTTTGAACTAAATATGTCCCGAAATAAAATACTATATATGCCACGAGGCCAAACAGGAAGGCCGGCTGGTATCTGTCGGCCAGAAGCCATACAACGGCAGAAGCTATAGCGACCCAAACCAGGATGTTCCGAATTACCCTTGGATATGCCGTTTTGATGGTGTACCAAAGGTCTATGAATCCATGAAGTGCAGCGATCACTTGCACCGATATACACATGCCTAATAAAAAGACTGCAATCTTGATTATTATTATTGTCATCACTCTTTTCCTCCCTCTTCAGAAATCAATCTTACGACCCCTCGATCGCCGTCCACTCGAACACGAACTCCCGTATGAATGCGCTTGGTGCAATCCGGGAGGTCTACAACACACGGCATCCCAAATTCCCTGGCCACGGTTCCGGCATGGGAGAGGTAGCTTCCAATTTCCACCACCGCAGCACCGGCTGTGAGAAATAACGGCGTCCAGGCCGGGTCTGTATATGGTGCGACCAGAATCTCACCCGGCTTAAGCTCGATATCGATGGAAGGATCCAGTATCACGCGGGCTAAACCTTCGCAGTTTCCCGGAGAAGCGGGTTGGCCTTGGAATGCGTTATCGTCTTCGACAACAAGCGCTTTGTCCCGCGGTTTTTTCTGGATTTTAACACCAAAGGTTTTAGGAGGTACCATCTTTGATAACCGGATATGCTCCATTCGCCTGTCACGTATCCTGTCTTCCACATCGAGCCAGCCGATCTCTCCGGCTTGGAGCCGGGTAACTTCAGGAATGTGCAGAAAAAAAATGTCGCCTTTGCATTTGAGTTTTCCCTGGCGCATCAACTCGGCTTCAATCCTGAGTATCTTTTTTCGAATGATATAGAAACCCATGATATGGTAAAATCGGGAATTTTCCCGCATCTTTGCAAAATATTTGGTAAGATTCGCTACATAAAGGATCAGGCGCCATCGGAGGCTCAGACTTCGTTCCAAAGGATAATTCTCGAGTTTTTTACGGATTTCCGCTTCAAGTTCGGCACGGCTCTGGTCCACCCTTTTTTCATGTTCGGTGGGGTCGGTCTCGACGAGCATATAATTCCTTACCATTCCTAATACAGGTGCCGGGTTTTCTTCCCATCTGGCCGATTGCAACTCAAGTTCTTTTAACCCCCTATGGCCATTTTTTGCGAGGAAGCTGTTAAGTTGATCCAGAAAACCCTTCGCTTCCGGCTCGGCCATGAGCTCGCCTAAAACCTTCTCCGGCTTATATTTTTCAAGTATCTCACGAACCGGTTTACATCGCCTGGCTTCCTTTGCCAGTTTCCAAATGCCGCGACCCATTTCGGCTGACAGCACTCCTTCAGAGCCGGAGCATAATAAAGACTCTGCATCATCTCGCAAGTCCGGCGCCCAGCATCGAACAAGCTTTTGCAGCAAACCCATACCGAACATATAACGGATTGATGAAAGGTTAACTGTCATAACCTGCTTCCCCACGGGATCGAAAAATTTTGACCAGAAAAAAAACCGCTTTGCCGCTTCTAAGGGTCCAAAGGCAGGATCTTCATCCACCTTCTGGGCCAGCTTCCTGAAACTATCCATGAAATCGCCCGGCAAACCGCGGGTTCGAGCAAAGAAGACGCCAAAAAACAGGTAAGAAAAAAACATAAGGCAAAGGAAGAATGGCAGCTTGAGCAGGGAAAGTCTCATAGAAGGCGGTTTGGATCCAAATTCATAAAGTATAGCTGCTAATTCATCACCGGAGACCTTGAAAGGAAGGATAGCCCGAAAGTGTTTGATACTTACATACAACCACCCTTTGATCAGTCGCATCAAAGGGGGTGCGAAAAGTACTTTAAAACAGTCTCCTGTAAGCGGCGTGACAGGATCCGTGAAATTTTCCACCAAGGGTTTGAATATTACGTATTCGCCTTCGATGTCCCGGCCTATTTCTTCACGTCCCATTGCTGTGATGGGTCTGGACTGGAGCATGTAAAATTGTCCGTCGGTTATGGCCCATTCCACGTCCTGTGGGCTGCCGAAGTGGTCTTCGGCTTTCACCGCCCATTTGGCAACTGTCCGCACCAGGTCAGGCGAAAGTGTCTCTTTTTGCCGCATGCCGTGGGGCACCTCCAGCAGCCTCACTTTGCTTCCTTCTTCAAGTCTGGGCGGCACCATAAACCTCTTTTCGGCAATCCGCTTTTCGCGTAGCTTTAACCCCTCTCGCTCCGAGATATAATGATCCGGTGTGACCCGGCCGTCAACAATGGCTGCACCCATACCCCAACTCGACTCTGTTACGATTTCGTCCTGGGAGCCGGTCACAGGATTTGCGGTAAAGGTAACCCCGGAAACCTCCGACTGGATCATTTCCTGAACTACTACCGCCATAAATACCGAAGCATGATCGATCCCCTGGGTTGAACGGTAAGAAACGGCCTCCGGATTCCAGAGCGAGGCCCAGCAATGTTTGATCATTTTTAAAAGGCGGTCTTCTTTGACGTAATAGTACGTCGCATGCTGACCTGCAAAACTTGCATCTCCCAGATCCTCTGCCGTGGCGGAGCTTCTGACCGCACAAACTATTTCGGATCCCCTGCTTTTGACCAGCTCGGCGTATGCTGCAAGGATTGCTTCAGACAGGTCTAAAGGTATTTCAGCTTTTTCGATGATGTCCTGGATCGCCCGGCAGTGCTTTTTCAGGTCATCTGAAGCGGCATCATCTAAGGCATTGAATTCCTTCTCCAGATTAATAGCTTTGAAAAATGTTTCACAGGCCTGGGCAGAAACGACAAACCCGGGAGGGACAGGAAAGCCCTTTCCAACAAGCTCGCCCAGATTTGCACCCTTTCCGCCGGCAATGGCGACATCACCACGTCGGACTTCATTGAGTTGCAATATTTCTTTGGTCATGGTGATCCTCCCTTTCTACATTTCATCCGCCAATTTTTTCAAATTCCCTAAAACATCTTTGCCTAAGTGGAAACGGATGACATTGCGATTTGCATCCAGCAATGCCTTGCGATCACCCAGTGCCTGTGCGTTTTTTAAGACTCCAAAAGTTATAGAAGAAGCGCTATCTCCTATTTGATCCGGAATGGGAAGGTCATTTTCTATGTCGGCAGTGAATTGAATGAACAGCCCTAGACCGGCATCTCCTTTGTGAAGCTGACCTGTTGAATGCAGAAAACGTGGTCCATATCCGATTGTAACCGCCATACGATATTTTTGTTGAATTTTCGTTCGCAAATATTGCAAAGCCGCATCGGTTTCTAAAGATGGTTTTATATAAGCTTGAATAGCAACATAGCTTCGTCCTGCTGATTCATCTTTTCCGGGCTCAGCCAGAGTAAAAAATCTTTCAAGCGCTTCACCAAGGCTGCCTGCTTCAAAATCAGAATAGACACTGATTCCGTATGATTGAAATTTGGGTGCTAATTCCGGTAATTTTCCTTCTTTTTGATAAGCAGCGACCATTTTCCCTGCCAATGCCTTGGCGGATTCCACATTTGGCTGATCAAAGGGATTAATTCTAAGATGTATTCCCGCTATCGCCGTTGCCATTTCCCAGCGAAAAAATTCACCACACAGATCATATACATCACTCAAATTCAATTGAATTACCGGCTGACCGTCTTCCTTTAATGACTGGAGGTTTGCATCATGTGTGCTGTCTCCATTCAGACGCATATATACGAACAAGCGGTCTTTTGCATATTTATCGGGTGAGCTGACGGTTTCTCCGGTAACAGGTAGGATGCCCTTACCTTCCTTACCGGTACTTTCGGCAACCAACTGCTCCACCCAGGTGCCGAAATGAGAAAGAGATGGAGATGTGATTAGCGTTGCCTTATCCCGTCCGGCCATGGCCAGTTCCCCCATGGTTGCACCCAGCCTGACAGCAGTATTATCTTCGCATACAGGACAGTTGCGATATCCGGTTAGATGTCTGGCATTTTCAACCATTATTGCCGCCCTTTCAAGAATCAAATCGAGATCCATTCCGATAAGTGCGGCAGGAACCAATCCAAAATAAGACAACGCCGAATAACGGCCCCCAATGTCAGGATCATTCAAAAATATTTTTCTAAAATCCAATTTCTTGCCAACTGCTTCCAAACTACTACCTGGATCGGTGATAGCGATGAAATGCTCACCAGCTTCTTTTGCACCCAGAGCTGCAACGGTCTCGTTATAGAAATATTTCATAAATGAAAGGGTTTCCATCGTGCCGCCCGATTTGGTGGAAATAATATAAAGGGTTTTAGCAGGCTCAGATTTTTTTGCTTTTTCTATTACTGCTCCGGGGTCTGTGCTGTCCAGCACTGCAAGGTCCAAATACCCATCCTTTACTCCAAAGGTAAACCGAAACACTTCCGCCACCAGGCTGGAACCGCCCATCCCCAGAAGCAATGCATGCGTATATCCGACTGAACGGACCACATCAACAAAAGCAGTGATTTCAGCAACGGCGCCGGTCATCACCCCAGGACTATGCAACCAGCCTAATCGATTACCGATTTCCGCGGGGTCATCCTTCCAGACGGTATGGTCATGCTCCCAAATACGTTTAATGATGTTATTTTCTTTAATTTGCAATAAGGCGTTATCCACAATTGCCTGGTATTTTCCAAGACTCGCTTGATAAGC
>CBDUUO010000271.1:0-4984 GCA_965370395.1 uncultured bacterium | reverse complement strand
CTCATGGCGGAAAACGACAGGTCATGGGGCATCTCAGCCGACTTTTAAACCCAGCGGGGTAAAGGGTGTATTTTTGTTTAATTGGACCGCAAGAAAGACAAAGCGAGTTCATGCTTCACACCTCTATACGTAATATAGCGCAATCATCCGGATGCTCCCATGCCGCTGAAGCCATTTTATACAGAATTTCATTCTTTCCCCTAACCTTTTTAATCTCATCAATGATCTAGGACTTCAGATTTGAGCTGCTCATGCTTAAACTGATTGGGGATGATGTTGCATAAAAGCCATTCAACAAGCCGGGCTAGAACCCGCGGCTCCACTTTCGGAAACCAACAAGCTTTCGTATCTGTGCTCGATGAGCCTTTACAGAGCGCCCTTTCCACTTATAATCATCAAAAGTTCGTGCTGGCACGTCAATTTGACCTGCAATGTATTTAATTAGCGTATATTTACGCATGAATATGGGTGGTACCTTGATACTGATAATTTCCGCTCATCGTAAGTTTCCATATGTTGGACTGCAGCCGAATCCGGCCCACAATTCATTATTTTCGCTTATTCAGCTCTTAAAAAGCGCGTTCTTATCAATTTAATATTCAGTAAAAATGCATAAAATCATCACCGTACCCTTGTTTACTTCTTTGACCTCCTAAGATCGTCGTCTGGACGATCCTCTGCCTTTTTAGGCGCGAGCATTTTGGGGTCGGATAAAATAAGCAGTTTTCTACCGCGGTTCGTTCCTCTAACTTTCGCTACACCCGCCCGCCCCATACCGCCGGCTGTTCCTTTCGTTTTTTGGTCCAGGGAGGGCTGTTGGGGGAAGGAGTGCTGTAAGGTTGCGAGGCAATTTTCTTTTGGCGTTCAACGTTGCCTTCTCTGACGCGGTTGCGGCATTCGCCTTTACACTTGCCTGTGGTGTCTCTTGTCGGCATTTTTTTCATTATATATTGCCCCCTTA
Organism: uncultured bacterium; assembly: GCA_965370395.1. Classification (GTDB taxonomy): domain Bacteria; phylum Desulfobacterota; class Desulfobacteria; order Desulfobacterales; family JAHEIW01; genus JAHEIW01. Next base: position 4,023 of record CBDUUO010000271.1, on the reverse strand, counting down.
TTCGAAGGTTCTGTTATTAAAGAGTTTACCGCCTCATGGCAGCGATTGTATACCCCCAAAGTGTACATCATCTGGAAATAATCAAGGGGATGAGTCCTTTTCCCTAGAGCTGCCGCCTTACCTGCCCTGAAAAGCTTTCGCAGGGCTGGATTGTCACATGGATTTTGGAAATCGGATTTGACTGAATTCTTAATGAAATTGAAAAAAAAGTGAGCCTAAAAAAGCCCAGAACCGGTAGAAATCTTCGAGAGGGCAAAAAGTCAGATGCTGAAATCCCCCATGTGTCATTAAACCTCACATGTAAGCAGTTTCAACCGTCACAGTGGCAGCTATTTCCCGCTTTATGAGACTCCTACATATTTTTTAACTCTTGCGACGAGTTCGGCGAAATCCGGGTTATGACCTTCTAAAGCTCTGTGCATAAGAGCGATCCGGCCTTTTCCCACACCGAGTCCCAAGTCTAACGCGCGAATCACCTGTCTTTGCTGCCATACATCCCGATTCACCACTCTGGGCCATTTACCGTAGCTTTTTATTATTGCAAGGCCGACGACATCGGCGGCAACCCTGTCACCACTTGCAAGAATGACATTAGTATTGGCGGCAGTTCCCTTTCGGGGGCCACCTGCCACCATAGTGGTGGTTCCGTCAACAATGTTCAAGTGAGGCGTATAGGCCAGATTAATATCTGAGATCACCTCTTCCCAGTGGTTTTTATCTATAAAGTAGGGTCGTTGTTTTAAATGGGTAGCCCCTATAAAGTTTTTAAGACATATACTGTAGGTTGCATATTTGTGGGTTTTGATTACCGGAAGGTTTATTATCCTGTCTGCTTTATAAATCCATTCCGAGACATAAACCTTTTGCAAGTACCTTGCATCCGGAAGTTTAACGCCAATCCAGTCATAGTCATCAAAATGTACCACGACGGCACCCGCGTCAACGGCGACCTTGGTTAGGCCTGTCTTTTCCATATTCCTGGCGGTCGAAATGGTCAGCAGGGCAGACATATCTCCCACGACTACTTTTTTTGCACCCTCATCGTAAAGGAATTCGACCACCGCCCTCAAAACCTCAGGATTGGTAGTGGTGGGACTCGGATCTCCCGTAACCGCATTGGGTTTGACCAGTATTGTTTTATCTTTAACGCCGATCTTGTCAAAACCTCCGATGAGTGCAACTGCTTCCTCTACCATCGCTCGTATACTACTTCCTCCCACCATGCTCACCAGGGCCTTTCCCTGACTGTTGTATAGATTTTTGAATTTGCGAGCATCGATTGTTTTGCATTTTGGGCGGGACAGAAGCTGTTTTACCTTGAATCCGAACTTTATGGAAAAATAAGATAAGAAAGACAAACCGCTAAGGTATAGGAAAAACCGCCGTGAAAAGCGCATTTTAACACCCACTTCAAGGAATAGAATCAAATTACGGAATGAACCAAATCGTTTTCAAAATAACCATTCTTTAATGGAAATACAATTTCCATCCATTCACAAAAAATAAACGGAATTCAAAAAAGGTCCTATCTCTTTTGCAAATCTAATTTAGTGCTTATCATATTGAAGTAACATGCGATGACGCATGGAGGATGAAACATATCCATATAAAATTAGAAGGTTGGGGATCATGGTAATGCCCGGAGATGAAATAGAAACAAATTACAGGAGGCAATTATGAATCTTGTGGTAGCATATGATGGTTCTGAGCCTTCAAAAAAGGCTTTAAATAAAGCAATAAAGATGACTCCTAAATTAGAAGATGAATTAACACTCCTATCGGTCACCGAACCGGTCTGCCCTGTGTCAATTCATGAGAAAGACTGCGCAATAATTATAGAAACATATTTATGAAGAGTGGCGTGAGGGAACTGGCCCGGTGAGCGCCCGGCAACCTACTTCGAAAGGTGCTAATTCCAGCCCGCGAGGGATTCATAAGGTCTATATGACAAACGAAGACCCACCTCTCCTTTGCGAGAGGTTTTTTGTTTTTAAGGAGACCTTTTCGAACTTGCATAAACTAATGCGGAAAAATGACTTTGTCACGTATGGTCTCTTTAATTTAACCGATTCCTTAGGGGATAAATTCATTTTAAAAAGCCTAAAAGCAGATAAAAGGAACTCTAAAAATGACTGCATATTCAAAATATACAACAACGGTCGTTGGTTCCTACAGTGTCCCCAGATGGTATGAGACGCTGGAAAAGCAGGTCGAATCCGGCATCCTTTCAAATACAGATATGGAAGATGCCCAATTCCGTGCCACCGAGGCTGCAATTCTCGATCAGGAAACTGCCGGAATTGACATTATAACCGGAGGTGAAATGCATCGACGAACCAATAATCGTCACGCCCCGCCCAACGCGATGCTCAATTTTTTCTGGGAAAAGATACCCGGTTTTTCAAAAGAGACGCGACCCAAAGCAATTACAGCAAAGGATCCAAAGGTGTTTCACCCCGCGGTTATCTGCAAGGGACCATTGGAATATGCGGACCTTGGTTTAGTGGAAGAATACAAAACCGTCTCTAAATATACATCCAAGGCAGTAAAGATCACGATGACCGGTCCGCATATGCTGGCGAAGGTGGCTGTGGATGAATACTATAATGATATCGCTAGCATGATGCAGGATCTTGCCAAGGTTATGAACCGGAATTTCAAGGATCTGGAGGCAGCAGGCTGCCAGTACATCCAGATTGACGAACCGCTTTTCGCGGTATCCGACGATAACGAAGTGACGGCGGCTGTAGAAGCCATCAACCTGGCCACTGAAGGTCTTAAAAATGTTTCGGTCCAGGTCCATGTGTGCCAGGGTAACTATGCCGTAGGACCCGAATACGACGGTCAAATCGGTCACCGGTATTTTGATACCGGCCGATATCCCGCTGAGCTCATCTGCAAGATTAACTGTGATGTGTTGCTCATCGAGCATGATCAAACGCCTGAATATGAGGGAATTATTGGAAATAAATATCTAGCGGTTGGCGCAGTGGATGTTCAGGATTTTAATGTGGAATCAGCTGAGACGATCGCAGAGCGAATCAGCAAGCACAGCTGGCTGCCTCCGGAACAGACTCTCATCACCAGTTCCTGCGGCATGAACCACTTACCGCGCCACATCGCATTCGGTAAGCTCCAGGCTATGGCCGGCGCCAAGCGTATTTTGGCTGGCTGAATACACATTTCAAGTCCCAAGGCCTCGGATCCGTCAGGCAGGTATTTAAACCGTTGATACTATAAACAAGCAGGTGCATTTTTCACCTGGAAAGGAAGGTGAATGATGTCAGAAATTATAGCCGTTAGCTCCACACACGACGATGTGACATATTTAACAATTCATTCGGTCGGTAGTCCTGTCGGACACAAAGACCGGGATCGATGTGGGATTTATCCAGATTACTCGAAAGGTTCAATATGTTACCGTGTTTGCGGAGAGATCCCCCAGGGCAGAGAGCCGAATCGGGTGGAATTTTTTTCAAGAATCTCGCATCAAAGAGACGAAACTCCCTGGGTTGAGTGTCCGGGTGACGGCTGTGAAGGATCTGATCCCGAGTTTGATAAGGATGGTTCGAAGATATGCGGCCTGTTTAAGTTGTGGGAAGGGGATGGAAGCCACCGCGATTTGATGATGAAAGTATATTTAGAGTAAAATTCCATGCCCAAAATTATTTTTTCCCGCGTCCCTTAAGTTGCTGTCGCTGTTATCTATCAAAAGTATCGGCAACATCCGTCTCTTCGAGTTTCCTGTAATAGTGACGGTCTGGTGTGATCTTGATAGCATAATGGAATTGGTATCATGAGTGTTTGTGCCAGGAAACGGTGAACGGGAGTATGTATCGTACGATCACTTGTCAAGCCGGCCGGTTTAAGTTGCTTTGTTCATCCGAGAGGGTACTGAAAACGAAACGGGTAGGGAAACTACCATGGAATTCGCCGGCGTTCGCGAAAAAATCCGCCGGTGGGACCGTTATCCGGCAGAGTGGCCAGCCATACCGGTGTATCGGCGCCCTGCGCGACGCTCAG
>CBDUUO010000270.1:0-4999 GCA_965370395.1 uncultured bacterium | reverse complement strand
AATATGCTATTTTTCAGGGCGGAGTAATTAGGAAAATAAGATACGCAAACCGACAATTATCGGGGAGGTCAATTATGTTTCTCTGGAAATATATGGTCATTATTTTTGCTTCCGGGGCGGTCGGCGGAGTCGTCAATGCACTGCTCACGGACAATGGATTTATTCTTCCTGAAAAAGAGCAGCAGGGTAACACCAAAATTATTCGTCCCGGATTTTTAGTGAATATTTTTATTGGCGGAATTGCCGCTCTGATATCCTGGGGCTTATATGGACCGTTTGCACAGGTCTTTATTATCGGCGGAACCAATGATCCCAACATCGTCACCACCGGGCTCAGCCTGTCTTCTGTTGTCGGCGGGTTGCTTGTCGGCGTCGGTGGAGCGCGCTGGTTGACAAATGAAGTCGACAAGAAATTACTGCGCGCGGCTGCCAGCAAGGCGGCGTCCGGCCAGCCCAGTGATCAAAAAGCGATTCGAATATCAGTCGCACCCCCGGCAGAGGCATTAAACATCGCAGCTGAGTAAGCAGCCAAAGGCTGGCCCGCAAGGTTTCAGGTGGCAGGTGGCAGGCAAATAGATCATAGCTGATAGCTCATAGGTCATAGGCTTGAAGCTGGGATGCCGGGAGGCCAGAAAGCCTGAAAGCTTTAGAGACTTCAAGCCTTCCAGCTTCCCAGCCTTATTGCTTCCTAGCCTATTAACCTTTTTTTGAACCCAGAACCCAGAACCTCTGAACCTTGAAACTTGATACCCATTGACAAATCCGAATACAAGAAATACAGAAAGGGAGGATTAGACGATGTCTGAAACTTCAAAAACAGTTGATGGTTTTCTTTTCATGCCCCCGGCCCTGCGTGCATGGATCAGCAAAGACATTCCGGACCAGCCCTTTAGCGGCAAGATCCCCTGGACGCCGCTTGATAAATCGATCAGCGAAACAACCTTCACGCTGATGACCACCGCCGGCCTCAGCATGAAATCCGATCCGCCTTTTGATATGGAGCGAGAAAAAGCCGAGCCGGCCTGGGGAGATCCGAGTTATCGCGAGATCCCCAGGACAGCAACTGAAAGCGACATCGAGGTGAGTCATCTTCACATCAATACCGAATATATTAAACAGGATATAAATGTTATGCTCCCCCTGACACGGTTTCAGGAGTTCGAGAAAGAAGGTTTTATCGGGAAACTCACCCCGACCTGTTATTCATATTATGGCTTTCAGCTGGACCCGACCGCCCTGCTGAATGAAACCATGCCGAAGTTGGCTGACAGAATGCGGCATGAAAATGTAGAGGCTGTATTGCTCACAGCGGCCTGACCGTATTGTTGCCGGTCCGTGGGACAGGTTGCACATTATTTGGAATCGCAGGGGTTTTCAACGGTAACTTTGACCAATACGCCGGAGTTTCACAGAGAAGTCGGTATTCCGCGCGTGGCGGCAATCGAATATCCGTACGGCCGTCCGGTGGGGCAGGTTCACGATCAAGACGGGCAAAGGGAAGTGCTCATGGCGGCCCTGTCTGTTTTGGAAAACGCGAAAGAGCCCGGACAGATATTTAATCTGCCTTTCACCTGGCCCGAAGAGCCCAAGAATACCGACTGGCACCCGCCGGAGATATCGCCAATCATCAAGTTACATTTAGATGAAATAAAAAAATTAGGAGCAGAAGCCCGTAAAGGCAAGTGAGCTAGCGCGTTTGTCAAAATAACCTTCCGATAGCGGTTGCCTTCTTTTATAATAATTTTAAACCGTTACACACCACCATGTCGCTTGTTAGAAAATCTGGCAAACGGAACATATTTATGACAACCGGTATAAAGAACCTGGTTTTATTTGCTTAGCAACCATTGATACGCTTTGCTAAAACCCCTTAATGAGAAAGTCGGCTTTTGGGCAATATCAGGATAGGAATCGTATTCAAACTTAATTCTTAGACCTCTTTTCATGGTTTTAATCAACTCACCATTCCTGGGTACGAAATCTGTCAGGCAATTGGATTCACAGCCCTTTATGGCCGAACGAATCGTCAGGGTATCCACTCTGTCAATCCGATAAGAAAAATATACAGAGGCAATCTTTTTTTGGGATTTTAAAGTCAGCTGAATTCTATCCTCGCCGGCGTCAGACTCCGCCAGCCATAGCGTGTTGATACCGTCTCTGGCAAAGGTGCCGATTCTCTTGCTATCCCTGTTTGTCGCCGGGTCCGATTCTTTGATGCACACCCAGTCACCGAACTTGATCTGCTCGGCCAGACCGACCGTGGCAAAAATCATTACGGATAGGGCTATGACCATGCATATGCGAAGCGGATGCACACCAATGCGAAATCTTCCCATGATACAGCCCTTTCACCTATGGTTTTTAAATAATCTAATTTTAAATTAGCTCTGCGGGCATTGCAAGAAAGAAAATCAGTACATGCACGGAAAGGATGGATTTGAATTCATCCGGAAAAAAGGTCACTATCTGAAGAATCGAAGAAATGAAGGTGCGACTGAAATGAAAAGGAGGAAAAAGAAATGAAACTGAATCTTAGAGCTTTAACGGTTGCCTTTGCCGTCGTGTGGGCAGGATCGGTTTTCATAACCGGGGTGGCCAATTCGATCTGGCCGGGATACGGCAAGTCGTTTCTGGTGGTGCTCGCCTCGATTTATCCGGGCTTTACCGCCTCGGGTTCATTTGGCGATGCCATCGTTGGAAGCCTTTATGCGCTGGTAGATGCCGCTGTTGTTGGATTCATTTTCGGCTGGCTTTACAATTTAATCGCCGGTGCAAAAAGCGGCTGACAATCCCGGCCTTTGAATCAAAGGTTGAATCAAGACGGTCAAATACGAAAGCTGAAATAATAAGGGCATCCCTTCAGAATTCAACGGGATGCCCTCATTCAGCTTAGAAATGCAATTAAACTACTGTGACATTGACTGCAGACGGACCTTTTTGGCCTTCCTCGATGTCGAAAGTCACCTGGTCGCCTTCATTAAGAGACTTGAATCCTCCCGAAGTAATACCTGAATAATGCACAAATACATCCGGACCATCTTCCTGCTCGATGAAGCCATAGCCTTTACTGCTATTAAACCATTTTACAACCCCATTAGCCATAATAACACCCTCCTATAAAAAGTTTGTCTATGTTTCATACTTCAGGGTGCCACTTTGACAAATGGATATTTCCCCTAAGATGAAACCGGCCTGCCAATTAAGAGCGGGTCTTTATTGATTGGTTGAACGATAACAAGTTTTTAAAAAAAATCAAGTACATTATTCGATTTTTCCCAAAGGCTGACTGCGGCAGAAAATGGCGCCGCGTAAAGCGGATGCTTTACCATCACTGGGGGCCACTCCTGTAAAGTCGTGCCCTGAGTCCTTTGACACACTTGACAACCAGAATATCATAAAAATTCATGTGATACCAGTCTATTAACAAATGCGAGGCGCTACTCTATGGTGCCTTGATATCTTTATTTTAAAACATCTCACCATGATGACTCCCGGGAGCGTTGCTGCAATGAACTCGTTTAACTTTCGTAAGAGATGGAAGTATTTCGGCGAACCTCCCGCAGCTGTTCCCCTTGCACAAAGCATTTATCGCGTTTTTCGTGATACCTCGGAACACGACCTTACTTCACCCAAAGCGAAGCAAGCTAAAGCAATGATAACATCTGCGTTAAAAACCGAAGAAATGAAAGGAGGGCGTGCATGAAAAAAGCATTATGGATTACAATGATTGTGGTGTTTTCAGTTTTATTTGCCTTCAGCGCCAGCCAGGCAAAACCATTTAAAATCGCAGCTATTTTTCAAACGGCCATCGAGGAACCCTGGGATGGTGTTATCCACCAGGCCTGTCTGAAAGTCAAAAAAGAAATGGGCAACATCGAATATGAGTTTACTGAAAAAATTGCGGCGGCCGATTTTGAAAAAGTTCTCAGGGAGTATGCTGAAAGAGGGTTTGATCTGATCGTGGGCGATGCCTTCCTTGCCGGTGAAGAACCCGCAAGAAGGGTGGCCAAGGATTATCCCGATATCGCCTTTGCTTTCGGGTCCGAGTTCGGACCGGTTGCACCGAATTTTTCGGTATTTGACAACTGGATTCAGGAGCCTTCCTACCTGTGCGGCGTCATTGCCGGCCGGTTAACCAAATCCAACACCCTCGGTGTAGTAGCGGCCATACCCATTGGAGAAGTAAACCGACTGGTAAATGCCTTCAAGGCCGGTGCGCTCAGCGTCAATCCCAAGATTAAGGTCAAAATCGCATATATCGGCGGCTGGTTTGATCCACCCAAGGCCAAAGAAGCGGCCATTGCCCAGATCGAAGCCGGCGCGGACTTGATCTTTGCCGAAAGATTCGGTGTTTTTGAAGCCGCCAAAGAAAAGGGTGTTCTGGCTTTCGGTAATATGTCGGATCAAAACGCACTGGCTCCCAATGTGGTCATTACCGGACCGGTATGGGACATGTATCCCACCCTCAAGTTCAGCATCGAGATGATAAAGAAAAAAGCCTGGGTATCCATGGATTTAGGCGAATGGTCCATGATGGCAAAAGGCGGCGCCCGCCTGGCCCCATTTCATTCATTTGAAAAAACACTGCCCGCCGGTGTCGTTAAAGAAGTCAGGGATCTTGAGCAGAAGATTCTGAACGGAACCTTCCGTGTGCCGGTGGATGAGCAAAAGCCAATCTCCGAATAGCCTACATATTTGATGGAAATCATCACGTTCGTGATCATTTCCACACTTCGGGCGAGCCGAGACGCCCATTTACTGCGTTATCAGGGGCTTGCGGTACTAAGTACAGCTGCACCCCTGAGTGTCTTGTAAATGAGTGTCTCGATCTCGTCAAATATCCAGGGTAGCAGCTGTCTCAAAAAATTGCCTAATTAATCCGCCCTGAAAAATAGCATATTTAGGGTTGCAAATTGTTCTTTGAAAACTGAAGTAAGTTGTTAAATCGAAGGTTCGGCGGATTAATTATTTTATGCTGCGCATTTTTTTATGCTTTTTT
>CBDUUO010000269.1:0-5018 GCA_965370395.1 uncultured bacterium | reverse complement strand
GGATGAACTGACAACGTACCGATCGAAAATGGAAACTTTCCGGCATGCAAAAGGTACCTGAAACATGTAAAACTTCCCTTAGGGACCTAAATTTTATTGCAGAAAGATGAATTTCGGGTTAAAAATACGCCAATCATGGCTATTGCTTTTTAGGCAAATGAACATCATTTGCTAGGGAAATGCTGACTCAATCTTTTAGAATTTTATTTAAGAGGCACATTATGTCCCGATTGCTATCAAACGGCTTCAGAAAAAATCCCCTGTCGTCTCAATTCGGATCGACCCCCAAATTAACCATTTTAATAATATTAGCCTGCACTTTCATCGCAGTGGTGATCGTACTGGCCTGGTTTTCTCTTAACCGGGTGCAGGAAAAAATTAAAGCGGACGTTGGAGGATCCCTTGAGATCGTTCTTCAGACGAGTCGGGAATCGCTAAACATGTGGATAGAAAACGGAAAAGTTCAACTTAACCAGCTGGCTGGAGAGCCTCGGTTGGCGTCTATGGTCGAGCGCCAGTTGGAAGTACCTCGTAACAAAAACGATTTGCTAAAAAGTAGAGATTTAAGGAGGTTACGTGCATTTTTTCGGTTACGTGCATTTTTTCTGCAAAATAAAGACCGCTTTGGACAGGCCGGATTTTTTATTATTTCCCCTGATTTTGTCAATATCGCATCAATGGGTGATAAAAATATAGGGTCCAAAAATCGTATCGCCTCTCAAGCCTTGGATCTTCTCAACCGAGCATTTCAGGGTGAGACTGTATTGGTCCCTCCCATGTGGTCCGATGTGGAATTAATTTCATCTTCCGGTGATAATGTGGGCACCATTCCGACCATGTTTTTCGTTGCACCGATTAAAGATGATCAGGGTGAAATCATTGCGGTGGTCGCACGACAGATCGACCCCTCACAGGATTTTACCCGGCTCATTCAACTGGGACGGATCGGGAAAACCGGGGAGACATATGCTTTTGGCCCCTATGGCAAACTGCTTTCCGAAAGTCGTTTTGATGAGGATTTGCGAAAAGCCGGGCTGCTCGGCGAAGGCGAAAAGAGCATTCTATCGGTCAGCGTGCGTAACCCCGGCGGTGATTTGACCAAAGGCTTTTCCCCTTCAGTTCCCCGATACCAGCAGCCGCTGACCCTTATGGCTCAGCAGGCAACAAAGGGAAAGTCCGGTTTAAATGTGGAAGGATACCGGGGTTACCGGGGCGTGCCGGTATATGGTGCCTGGTTATGGGATGACAAGCTGGGTGTCGGATTGGCCACTGAAATTGATCGAGCCGACGCTCTCGGCTCCTATTTCACCACCCGTGCGGTAATCCTAACCGTGTTAGGAATTACGGTTTTGCTGGCGCTGGGCTCTCTGGTGTTTGCGGTGTCGATTGACGTACGCGCGAGCCGGGCGTTGCAGAAGTCATATGATGAGTTGGAGCTTCGTGTTGAAGAAAGAACGGCCGAACTGAAAGAGAATCAAGCACGCCTCGAGCAGGCCGAGGAACGCAGCCGCTTGCTGCTTGAATCCGCAGAAGAAGGTATTTTTGGCGTGGCAGAGGATGGCCTGGTGAACTTCATTAATCCAGCCGGGTTGAAAATGCTCGGGTATAACAGCGAGGAAGTGATCGGGCAAAAGATTCACCCTCTGATTCACCATACACGGCCCGATGGCACCCCCTATCCGAGCGAAGCGTGCCCGATGGACAACAGCCTGACCCGGGGCGTGATCGGCAGCCGGGACGACGAGATCCTGTGGCGAAAAGACGGCACCTCTTTTCCCGTCGAATACACCAGTGTTCCGATCCGCAAGAATGGTTCCATTGCCGGCACGGTGGTTGTTTTTCGCGATATTAGCGAACGCAAGCAGGCCGAGGAGGCTTTGCGAGAAAGCAGAGCGACTGCCCGAGGGCTGCTGGATGCTACCCAGGAATCTCTTCTCCTGCTGGATAGCGAGGGCATTATTATCGCGGTAAACCAGACCGCCGCGCGCAGACATCAGCGGACACCGGAAGAACTCTTTGGAACCAACCGTTTTGATATCTTACCTCAAAATCTACGTGAATCAAGAAAAGCCCATTTTAACAACGTTCTGCAAACCGGTAATCCGGCAGATTTTGAGGATGTTCGGGACGGAATGGTTTTTCACCATAATTATTATCCGGTTCAGGATAAGAGCGGCGCTATCATCGGAGTGGCCATCTTTGCCCAGGATATCAGCGAACGCAAGCACATAGAAGGGGAGCTGAAGCGGAATGTGGAAGAACTGGAACGCTTTAGAAAATTGGCGATCGGGCGCGAAATAAAGATGATCCAGCTCAAGGAAGAAATAAATGAATTACTGGGTCAATCGGACCAAGGTGAAAAGTACAAGATTGTATAATGAAAAGAAGCAAAGTTTCTATCGGAGAATTCATCATGATCATCCGTAAACATTTCTTAATACCCCTTTTTCTCCTTTGTTTTGCTTTTGCAAACAGCCAATCTTATGCCTCTGAAAAAGCTTTGTTTTCTCTCACGGCTGAAGAAAAGGCCTGGCTGACAGAGCATCCCGAGATTTCCATAGGCATCATGGATGCCTGGGCGCCCATGAATTTTATGGACGAAAGCGGTACCCCTAATGGGATCGGCGTTGACTACCTAAAAGCACTCAACCAGCGACTGGGAGGGGTGCTCACCATACAGGCGGGGCCTTTTAAGGAAAATTACAGCAGAGTTAAGAACAAAAAGCTCGACGCCCTGATGGACATCACCCCTAAGAAGGAACGCGAACCCTTCTTCAACTTTACCAAACCTTACTTGACGATTCCCCACGTGATTGTGGGCCGCAAGGACGGGCTGTATTTTGACTCGGAAAAGGACCTGGCAAACAAGACGATCGCCCTGGAGCAGGGCTTTTATAATGTCAAATACTTCCGCAAGCGCTATCCCGATATCACAATTAAAGAATACGGCTCCACCAGCGAGGCCCTGGACGCCGTCTCCAGAGGCGAAGCCGACGCCTATGCGGGCAACCGGGCAGTGGTGACGTATCTCATTGAGAAGGAGTTGCTTGCCAACCTGAAGGTGCAGGGAAGGATGATGAAGCCCCCGGTTGTTCTGACAATCGGCGTGCGCAAGGACTGGCCCATACTGGCGGGGATACTTGACCGCGCGCTTGCAGCCATCACGCAGGAAGAAGTGCGCGGGATTCACCGTAAATGGTTGGCCGTGTTTGAAAGCGGGAAAGCGGTCACTATACTGACGCCGGAGGAAAGGGCATGGCTGGATGCTCACCCAGTTATACGGCTGGGATTTCATAAAGATTGGGAGCCGGCGATTATCATCGACGAAGACGGAAAGCTTTCAGGATTTCTAGTCGACTTCTTCGATCAACTGAATCGTCAATTCGGGACGAATATTATCATAGAAACAGGTGCATGGCCCGATATTGTGCAGCGAGCCAGAAATCAAGAAATCGATGGACTGCTCGCGTGTGCACGCATGCAGGCGAAGGCCAGCGGGTTGTTGCCCACTCACTCCCATTTTACAGTGTATCCTGCGATTTTTGCGCGGGAAAGTGCGCAAATGAAGATCAGAGGTTTTAGGGATCTCGAAGGCAAAACCGTCGCCAAAGTGAAAGGATATGCGTTTGCCGCGGCCCTCCTAAAGCCCTATGAAGAGAGAATAGACCTTGTTGAGACCCAAAGCACACTTGAAGGGATGAAGCTGGTATTCGAAGGCAAGGCGGACGCCGTGGTTGGTTTGAATTTTGATAACTACCTCATTGCCAGGCACACTTTGACCGGCATTAGCGCGGTTTTCATCGATCTGAACAATGCTTTAAAAAGCGTTACAGCGGTGCGGAATGACTGGCCTGAGCTGGTTAGCATTCTCAACAAGGGCATCGACTCTATCGGCGAGGCTGAAATCAATGAATTCGTTGCGAAATGGACAAATCTTCCAACACCTACCCAAACGATCCAGCTAACCGAAAAGGAAAGGGCATGGCTTGCGGTCCATCCCTTAATCCGGGTGGCGGCCGATACCCGTTGGGCGCCGGTGGAGTTCGTCGATGAAGACGAAGAATTCAAGGGTATCTCGATCGACTATCTTAAGCAATTATCCGAAATGCTGGGTCTGGAGTTTCAGTTCAAAAAAGATGTCACCTGGCAGGAGGCAATGGACGCGGTAGAGAGCGGCGAGCTGGATATGTTCTCCTCCTTGGCGCGTACCCCGGGGCGCGACGCCCTGTACAATTTCACGACCCCCTACCTGTCCATGCCCATCAGCATCTTCGCCGGCGGTGACGTCACCTACATCGGCAACCTGAAAGCCCTGGAGGGAAAACGCATAGCGGTTGTGGAGGGGTATGCCATCCAGGAGTGGCTGCGGGACAAGCATCCCGGGATCCAGTTGGTGACTGCGAAATCCATCCCCGCAGCTCTTAAAATGTTGGCCGCAGGAAAAGTACACGCATTCGTCGGCAACGTCGTGACCACCAGCTATTACATCAGCCAGTTGCGCCTGAACCAGATCAAGGTAGCCGGGGAGACGCCCTACGCGTACGATCAGGCCATGGCAGTTCGGCAGGACTGGCCGATCCTGGCCGGTATCCTGCAGAAGGCCCTCACTGCTATTCCCCAGAACGACAGGGATACCATTTTCAACCGTTGGGTTTCGGTTAAATATGAGCACGGCTTCGACTATTCGCTACTGTGGAAAGCACTGGTACCCGCTTTCATTCTTGTGATGCTGTTCTTCTACTGGAACCGACGGCTTTCAAAGGAGGTCGTCGAACGCAAGCGGGCCGAGGAAACCGTCCGAGAAAGTGAGCAGGAGTTGAGCATGATCCTGCAAACCACCGCGCAGGGATTCTGGCTTGCCGACAAGGACGACAATATCCTGGACGTAAACGAGGCCATGTGCGAAATTCTGGATCTGCCGAAAGAAGAAATAGTAGGCGGGAATTTTTTGAACTTCCTCGACGAGAAAAGCAGGGAGATTGTTCGTGAACAGAATCGAATACGCAAAAAGGGCAAGC
>CBDUUO010000268.1:0-5030 GCA_965370395.1 uncultured bacterium | reverse complement strand
CCTTTCTAATTTGAAATCAAGGCTTACTGCAATATAGCAAGCTTGAACCAGGCGACGTTTAACGTCTGCGGAGGCCGTGAGATAGGGAACACAGCACCGGAACCAGGATCAAGGTCAGCAGGGTGGCAAATCCCAGCCCGAAGATCACCGCCACCGCCATGGGCCCCCACCACTGGGAGGACTCGCCGCCGATATCAAAGGCCATTTTGCGGAAGTCAAAGCTTATACCGGTGGCCATGGGAAGCAGGCCCAGGATCGTGGTGATGGCGGTCAGCATCACCGGTCGAAAGCGAACCGAACCGGCCCGCAGCAGCGCTTCGGTTGAAGAAAGGCCTTTGGCAATCAGCTGGTTGATGTAGTCGATTAAGACGATGGCGTTGTTGACCACCACGCCAGCCAGGCTGATCACGCCGATGCCGGTCATAATAATGCCGAAAGCGGTTCCGGTGACCAGCAGGCCGATAAATACCCCGATCAAAGAAAACACCACTGAAGCCAGGATAATCAACGGGGTGATCAAAGAGTTAAACTGGGTTAAAAGGATCAGCAAAATAATGGCGATGCAGGCAAAAAAAGCCTTGCTTAAAAATGCCCGGGCCTTGGCCTGCTCTTGCTGCTCACCGGTGAACCGGAAACTGTATCCTTTAGGCCAGTCGATCTGCTGCGACAGGCGTGCATCGATGTCTTTAATGACGTCATTGGCCAAGCGGCCCGACACGTCACCTGAAATGGTGACCACCCGTTTCTGATCGAGCCGCATGATGGCGCCGATACCGCTGCCCAGCGTCACTTCAGCCAGGCTGGTTAAAGGGATCGGTTCCCCTCCGGGGCCGGAAACCGTAATCCGTTTAAGGCCCTTTATGGATTTGCGATCGCGTTCGGGCAGGCGCGCGATAATGTCATATTCATCTTTGCCCTCGCGATACACGCCGGCTTTAACCCCTTTGATGGCCGATTTCACCGTGTAGGCGATGGTATAGGTGTCCAGTCCCATGAGCGCTGATTTTTCTTTATCGACCCGCACCCGAATTTCCGGCTTGCCTTTGACAAAATTATCTTTCAAATCCACCAGCCCGGGAATGTCTTTGATGACTTTGCGAGTGCGGGCTGCCAGCGCGCCCAGCCTATGGATGTCCTTGCCGGAAATTTCAATGTTGATCGGGGGTCCGGTCGGCGGGCCTTCTTCTTCTTTTTCTACCTGCACCTCGGCCCAATGAATGGTTTTTAAAATCCGTTGCCGGACCTCCTTTACGATTTCCGATGAGGGCCGGGAGCGATCGTGAAAATCTTTAAAGTCCAGCACGACCCGGCTGATATGGGTGCCGGTGCCGCCCTGGGAAAAGGGGTCTCCGCCTATTGCACCGATATTGGAGATCACATAGCGGATGTCCTCATATTCGGACACAATCTTTTCGATCCGGGCGACCAGCTTATCGGATGTGTCCAGATTGGTGCCTTCCGGCGCTTTGATATTGACATAGGCGCGGCGCGGTTCCGTTTGCGGGAAAAATTCCGTGCCTTTGCCGAAAAAGGCAAAGGTCAATGTAGCAATGATCAGCCCCACGACCGCAGATACGATCACCACCCACCGATGCCGCAGAGACCATTTGAGCAAAAACAAATAGACCCGTTTGATCTTCGGTTCCTTGCCTTTTGAAGTTTTGGCTGGATTATTGATCTTGACCTTCTGATAGCGCGCCGATAGTACCGGATTGATCACCAGGGCCACAAACAGCGAAGCACTCAATGCCATAATCAGCGTCTGGGGCAGATACCCCATAAACTCGCCCATGATGCCCGGCCAAAACAGCATGGGCGAAAAGGCCCCCAGTGTGGTCAGGGTTGAGGTGATCACCGGCCAGGCGACCTGATCGGTTCCCACGCGGGCCGCCTCCTCGCGGGACATGCCCTGCTGCATATGCCGGTAGATATTTTCCACAATCACAATACCGTTGTCCACCAGCATGCCCAGCACCAGAATTAAAGAAAACAGCACCACCATATTCAAGGTGACATCGAATGCGGTCAGCAGCGAAAATGTGATAAACATGGAATAGGGGATGGCCAGGGCTACGAAAATAGCGGATTGACCGCCGATGAAAAAGAAAATGACCGCCAGCACCAGAGTCAGCCCGGAAATAATGTTGTTTTCAAGATCCGATACCATCATCCGCACGTCATTGGACTGGTCGGCGGTGAGATCAATCTGTAAGGTTTGCGGCAGTTCCGGCCGCATATCGTTGACCACGCGTTTGACTTCATCGGTGACGCGCACGATGTTTTCGCCGCTGCGTTTCAGGACCCCGATGGAGACACTTTTTTCCCGGTTGATGCGGCTGCGGGTCAGCGGGTCTTTAAATGCATCTTTGATGGTGGCCACATCCCGCAGGTAAACGGGTTTGCCGTCGCGCACAAAGGCCACGATGGAAAAAATTTCAGACGGATGCCGGAAGTCCTCCGGAACCCTCACCATGTATTTGCCTTCACCGATATCCATGCTACCGCCGGGCATGTTCACATTGCTGTTGGTCACCGAACCGATGATGCTGGAAAAGGGTACATTGTAGGCGCGCACGCGATCCAGGTCGAATTCCACATGAATTTCGCGCTCCAATCCGCCCGTTAAGCGGGCTTCCAGAACGCCGGGGATGGATTCAAGCTGGTCCTGAATGTCTTCGGCCAGATTCTGCAGCCGCCTTAAACTGAACGGTCCCGACAAGACCACCCGGATGACCGGCATGTCTGAAAAATTGACCTCCTTGATTACCGGGTCATCCTGAAGCTCGGCCGGCAAATCGCCTTCGGCCTGGTCCACCTTATCCCTGACCTTCTGCAGGGCATCATCCAGATCGACCTTGGGCAAAAACTTGATGGCCACCGTAGAGATGCCTTCGGCTGAGGTAGAACGGATTTCTTCAACATCATCGATGCCTTTGAGCTTACGCTCGATGGGAATGGTGATCAGCTCTTCCATGTCTGCCGGCGCCACGCCCTCATAGGTGGTGGTGACAAACACATAAGGGATGGTGATATCCGGAAAGGATTCCCGCGGTAAGGTGGCGTAGCTGTACAGCCCGGCAACCACAATGATCACCAGCAGCGCCAGGACCGTTACCTGTCTTTTGAGTGCCATCTGATTGAGAATCATTGCACGATAACCTTCATTCCGTCTTCGACTTCGGTATGTCCTTTGACAATCAGATGATCGCCGGGATTCAAGCCGCTGGTAATCTGTACCCGATCGCCTTCAATCACCCCGATCGAAACGGTTCGCGATTGCGCCACGCCGTCTTTTTCGACAAAAACCAGACGCTCCCCGCCTTTGTCCACCAGCGCAAAAAGCGGCGCCAGCAACGCATCGGCAATCACCCGCCGAACAAAGGCCACCCGGGCAATCATTCCCGGCCGGATATCGCCAAAGGGGTTATCAATCACGGTGCGAACCAGAAAGGTTTTGGTGGCCCGGTCGGCTTTAAAAGCCACAAAATCGACCACCCCGCTGAGCGCTCTTTCCGGAAAGGCATCAATTTTGACCGGTGTCTTTTGACCTTTGCGCACAAAGCGAACATCGAGCTCCGGCACCCGGACATTTATTTTAATGCGGTTGATATTAACGATGTCGGCTATCGGCTTACCGGTATCAATGAACTCACCGGCATCCACATACAGGTGATTGATGATACCGCTAATCGGTGATCGCGGGAAACCATGATTATATCTGACTTTGACCTGTTCATAATCGGTGGCGGCCAATTTACGCTGGGTGGCACTTTGATCGAGCTCCTCTTTGGCGATGATCTTGCGCTCATAAAGTCGCCGGCGTCGCTGGTAAAGACCATCGGCCAATTGGAACTGGGCTTCGGCGTGATCCAAGGCGGCTTTGAGGGCGGATACGTCGATTTTAATCAGCAGGTCGCCTTTGTTCACCCGTTCACCTTCGCGCGGGCCGATCCATTCAATACGGCCGGCGGTGTCGGCCGCCACCTGGACATCCTGCCAGGCCTCGGCCGTGCCCGGCAAAAAGATGACATCCCGTACAGATTCGGGTTTAACCGCTATTACAGATACCGGAATTGTCGGGGGCCGGGTTGCATGGGTTTCGGTGGTTGCCAGGCCCTCTTTATCTTTACAAGCGGTTGCCAAAAGGCCGGCCAAAAGCAGCACGGCCAAAAATGAAAATAAACGTTTGGTTTGCATTTAATTTTCCGTTCCTTTGTTTATTCCCTGAAAAGCCATCCGCAGCAAACGTTCGGGGCGCTGCAGATCTGATGATTGCGGCTGGACCTGATCCATGTGGAGGCAAAAATCGATCAGGCTCAGAACCAGATAGGCAACCTCTTCGGCCGCGATCTTTTTAACCTCGCCGCCGGCGAGTCCCGCATTATAAATTTTGCAAATGGCGTTGATCATGTGGCGATGATAGCGCGTGAAGTCGTAATCCGGTGCTCCCTGGGGGGGGCCGGATATGAGGCTGTGAATCATTTTATAAAGGCTGCGGTGTTCATCGATCCCCGCGTAAACGCGGCGATAAAGAATGAGGAGCCGGTCCAATACGTTGCCTTCCGATTCTAAAACCTCGAACAGCAATTGTTTCTGTAAATTTTCAGCCATATCCAGAATGGCCAGAAAAAGCCCTTCTTTGCTCTGAAAATAATAATAGAGTACCGGTTTGCTCACGCCGGCACGTTCCACGATTTCGCGTACAGACGTACCGGCATACCCCTTTTCAGCGAACATGCCGATGGCGGTCTCCAGCAACCGTTCTCTGGAATTGAGTTGCGCAGCGTCAAGCGTTTTTGTATTTTTCATCCGCTTCCCATCATCCCAAGCGTGAAATTTTAAAATGAAGGCCTTGTGTACTTAAAAATTTTAGGCCTGTCAAGGACATTTACCTACCGGTAGGTAAACTATATCATTTTAACACCCAGGATGCCAGGGTTCAGAG
Organism: uncultured bacterium; assembly: GCA_965370395.1. GTDB lineage: Bacteria > Desulfobacterota > Desulfobacteria > Desulfobacterales > JAHEIW01 > JAHEIW01. The sequence continues at coordinate 85 of CBDUUO010000268.1, read as the reverse complement.
GACAGAGGACAGATGACAGAGGGCAGAGGGCAGATGACAGAGGACAACGGACAGAAGAACAGAAGGCGGAATTCGGAAGAGAGAA